>NZ_DBMAFI010000106.1:0-8083 GCF_057864385.1 Bilophila sp.
ATGACAGTAGGCGATTCAAAAGAAGATTTAGAGTTTAGAAAAGTATATATTAAAAAATTTACAAATGAATACAAGGATCGTACAGGAATTGACATATCAAAACCCATTTATGATATTATAAAAAGCAATAATGACGTTACACAACTAGAATTATCTATCAAACGAAATAGACCAAATATTGATAATATCAAAATTGGATATATAATATTCAATTATCATAAAAATAAGCTGTCAATACCATTGATAGTTGAAGATTCTTCTTTTCTTGACATAAAAGAAGCAAAAGTCTATCCTTGTTTTGGAAATTTTTATACTTTTATAAATAAAGTTGGGTATTTATACAATATAAAAAAACAAGATATCAACATGATATATAATACTTTCGAGATAGCACTACCTAATAATTAAAAAATTATTATAAGTTGAAGAATATGAGCGAACACCTCATCTTCATATTGGTGAGTGCCCGTGCTGTACATACTTTTGGGCCTCCGCGCACTTGAAGGAGGATGTATAAAAGTAAGATCAAGTCGTCGATGGGGCTTACAGGCAACCCACGTCAACTCGCAGAGTTGCTCATCAAAATCAATATTAAGAGTCCTCTCCTCTCATGGTATGGGGAGAGGACTTTATCCCAAATGTGTATCTGAATGGTCTTGAGCAGAGCGGCATTGACCGACTTGGAGAGGATTTCATACGTACCCTGAAATGGGTTGATGCTATCAATCAGGTCAATGTTAAAGTTATCAATGTCGATGAATTTGTTTCCAATATTCAAAAATTCCTTTGCCCCATTCGGAATACCGTTTCTATCATCGTCATTTTTTTGCTTTTCTGGCGTACTGCCCACGACTTCAAATTTGGGAGCAAGCTTGCTGAGCAGCCCGCCGTTGGCATGCATAGCAAGTTGCGTCTTAGTAACGCCATTAACGGTCGAGACTTCGTTCATGTCGAGGTCGGGGAAGAGCTGCATGATGATTTTCGGCATCTCGACATCAGTCACGAGTTTTGGATCGTTCGTCTTGGTGATGACTGCGTTGATGACTTCCAGGGTATTCAGGAGGGTTGTGACCACCTGATCAATACCGCCGGAGGAGAGAATTTTTTGGACACACTCGGATACGGGATGTTCCGTATCGTCCAGGATGATGTCGCCGGGCTGAAGCGTTTTCACCGGGCCTCAAGGGAACACGGCCTGAAGGCGATGCTGGAAGCCAGCACCTCACGCATGAGCAGCGGCAACGTGATGGCCTTGAGCATGTTGTTGACGGAATTCTTGACGTCTTCGTCTTCCGCATCGGATTGGGCGATAAGATTGATAAACTGGGCGTGCGTCTTTCCTTCGCAGTCACGGGTTGCCCTGCCGATGCTCTGCACAATTTCCGTCAGGGACGAACGGTAGCCGATGGTCAGCACATGTTCGCACCAAGGCCAGTCAAAGACTTCCTTGGCCATGCCGAGCGCAATGATGATGCCCATCTGGTCGCGTTCCCTGATCTCACGCAGATACTTGAGGACATTCACACACATGGAGTCATCGGTTACGAGGTCGGCAGCACGCAGTTTTTTCCCCTTGCGTTTTTTCACCCTCATGATGCCTGTCCGGGAATCCTTTGCCATCACGGTCACGATGGCATCCAGAATAGTATCCATCTCATGGAGCTTTTGTCCTGTGGATTCCATGGAATTGACGCTGGGGATATGGAGGATGATCTTCTTGTCGAGAACAAGCACTTCCTTCAGTGCGTCGAAATAGCGCCCCTGATAGAAGTGATAGTCGATTCCAAGCGACTTGAGATAATTGTAGCCGTTGAGCTGTTCGTAATAATTATAGGTGAATTGTGTGAATCTGGCTTCGGTTTCCAGTGAGAGGATGGGAACCTGATCCCTACGGAAGTATGACCGTCATGGCGATGATATGGGCGGTGAAGCTTTCCATGAGGGCGTCTACCATAGCGCCAAGCTTGTTGCCGTCTTCAGCCGAGGTGTGGTGAAATTCTTCTATGACCACAAGGACATCATTGAATGCAACACAGTTCCCGCGTTCATAAGCAAAGCGCAGGATGGCGTGGGTGCAGAGAAGGTAGCGGAATTCTGTATTGTTGAGAAAGGCGGCAACCTGCTCGACCTTGCCTTCATTGCCTGCCCTACACAGGCCGCAATCAATATACCAGTCGGCAAAAAAACCTGAACTGGTGAGATTGGTATCCCATAGCGCCGAGGTTTCCCGGAGTGGGGAACGGTGTAGGCTCCCGTTTTACGCAGCGTAGGCAAAACTTCGGCACGCACCCATTTGGAGAAGGCGCGAGCCTGCGGCTTGCGCGAACGGAAAACAAGAAAATAAAGGCCGATTCGGAGATAGTGATCATTTCCTGCGGTCCACCAAGGGTGTCAGTAATACATACACCCTTTTCATCTTCATCCAGTTCAGAAAGACTCTGCCGGATATTTTGAATCTCCAAAACCTTGGCTATATCTTTGGCCACGAACCACGGATTACCGTCTTCGCCCAGCATAGAACGGACAAGATTTTCTCCAAAAGCGAAAGGCGCCAGATTACGTTCAGCTTGCGTATTCATCGATCCTCCACAGTTTTGCCAAAGTGTATGCATAGTTTCTTTAACATCGTCAAATAAAAGATGAATCTGGATGTTTTGCAGGATAATTTTTTCAACATTATCCTGTGCACATCCTGTTGCATTTATTGACGGTCACTCCAACGACGGCAGTTTTACCCGCACGGAAGAACGTTGCGCGTTCACTTCGGCAAAGACCTACAGGAGTTTGCGGTCAACATCTTCGATCAGAACCCAAAGCAGACGAGCCTGTGAGGAAGAACCGCTCTGGCCCATCAGTGCGGCATCGGCCATAAGTGGGGTCAAGATGTCGGTAGCCAGGGCGTTGTTCAATGGTACTGCGTTACGCATGGCTGCCTTCCTTCCTGAACGGGATTATGGTTGCCCGTCTGGTACTGCGGAGGGGAAGGTAAGAACCATTTTCCCGCTTTTGCTCCCGATGGTGGTATTCCAGCAGGTGGCTCGCCAATTGCCGGGAGAGTATCATTTCTTCGGGAAGTTCTTCCCGCAGCTGCGAGGTCTCAAGTAACAATCCTGTGACGTGGGCGAGCAGTTCGGGATACTCCACAGAGCATTGTTGAGGGCTTGGATGGCGGAGCAATACGGGTCTGAGGAAAGGGAAAAGATGGAAAGCTGGGACATGTGGGACACCTCTGGCGTTTTTTCTATTAGAGCCTGCAAAATGCAAAAACTCCGGGTACTAGAAACTGACGCCAGTCAGTGGACATATTCCCGAATTGCTCGGTCTTGTATTAGTCCACACCCGGAGGTAACTCCGTACATTGCCCCTCGGAGGATAGATCTCGGACACCCCAAAACACGAATTGACGGTCGCGGAAGCCGCTAGCGTTTGAAGATGTTTCTAGGCACCTAAAAAATTTTTGCCTCAAGGCACACAAAAAGTCAGGATAATTTTTATAACTACAAATATTGACGTCCCATGTTTTTGTTGTTCTAAAAATCTATGCAATACGAATGGGACGAAAACAAACGCAGAACAAATCTGGAAAAGCACGGCGAAGATTTTGCCGATGTGGACAGGCTTGACTGGAGCCGCGCCCATATCGAGCCGGATACGCGCCATAGCTACGGTGCCCCCGATATGCCGCCTTTGTCCCGCGCGATGACGCCCGCCTTATGTGTCTCGTTTTCACCCCTCGGGACCGGAGAATGCGTGTTATCAGCTGCAGAAAGGCAAACAGCCGGGAGAAAAAAGGTATGAGACGTTATAACGAAAACGGCAAAGAAATTGTCGTATATTCCTCCGGGGAACTTGCGGAGCCTCCGCGCCTTCCCGGAGCAGATCGGGAAATGACCGACGAGGAAAGCATAGCGGCGGCCCTGTCCGATCCCGATCCCCTGCCGCCGTCCGAAGACACTGCGCCCTTCGTTGGCAAAGTCAGGCGTGAAGCGCTTGCCGACCTGTTCCCACCGGAAACTGTAGAAGCTTTGCTGGCACCACGCCGTGGCCGCCCAAATCGGAACGCTCGAAGATACAGTTCACCACCAGATTTGACGCCGATATTGTGGAGCATTTCCGCAACAGCGGCAAAGGCTGGCAGGTAAGAATGTAGGAAGTGCTGCGCAAGGCCATAGCCATGGGCCTGTAAAGAGCATTTCAAGAGGTTGCTCTGTGCCCAAGCACTATAAGGACGATTTGTCTGCCGCTATTCATGAACTTGCGGAAGATTTGCACCGGCATGGTGCCATTGACAAGCAGACTATGCGTGAACTTGATGATTCTTGTCTCCACCCGGTGGAAGGAAGAGGGGAGCATGCCTAAGCAATATTATAGTGAAATCGCAGAAGAAACTCGTATGGATATAGAAGGGCTGTACGAGCTGGGTATCGTCGACCAGAAGACCATGCGCCATTTTGACGATGTGTATCGTCCCCGCCCAGCCCATGAGCGGAGAGGAAATCCGTAGCCTGCGTGAACGGGAAGGGGTCAGCCAGCCTGTACTGGCATGGTATCTGAATGTCAGCAAGAATCTGATTTCCGATTGGGAACGGGGAGTCCGACGCCCCGGAGGTGCGGCCTTGAAGCTGCTGAATCTGGTCAAAGAAAAGGGATTGCAGTCCATAGCACTGTGATAACGAAAAAGGGAGGAAGCCGTTCCTCCCTTTCTTTTATTCGGCATCCGGCTCCACAGCCTTACGGGCGAGATAGCGATCTATACTGCGGATGGGGATCTGCATCCCCCTGCGTGAGCCGATACGGAGAGCCTCAAGTTCTCCGACAGCCACCAGCTTGTATACCCAAGATTCACTGCACCCCATGTAGAGGGCTGCAACGGGAACGGAAAGACGGGGGCTGGCTGCTCGATCATACGGTAAATTGATGCGTTTCCTGTTTTTTGACATTCAACCTCCTAATAATCTCCGCGGTTCCTCATGAACCCGGGCCTGTTCCGTTCCGGAGCTGTTCTGGCCGGGGGAACCCGACTCGGAAGCGTTCGTGGGGGCTGCGCCGGCCTGCCGGATTGTTCTTCCCTTAGACGCTGGCGTTTTTCGGATGACAGAAAGATATCGCGCTCGACAATCATCTGGAAGCTCGGCAGCCAGCTCCCGTCCACGCAGGCATCGGCCATCATGCAGCAGTCGAGGTAGTGGTTCGCCCGGCGCTTGCGTACCCAAACATGCTTTCCATTTCTATCGTGCACAAGGGTTTCTGCCGACAGTTGCGCGGCAAAGGCTTCGTCGGTCTTTCGGTGCAGAGTCACAGGCTGACGCGCATCCGGTTCCAGCCTGGCAAAGATAAGAGATTTGAAATAGTGCGTATCCAGCAGGTACAGCCATAGGCCGCCCGGGATGCGGATGCGGGAGCTGGGCAGCCTGTCGATGCTGGTGGCGCGTACCGGCGTGTGCGACTCATGGGACGCCCCCTTGCAGGCAAACAAGCGCCCAGCACCGTGCCGGCGCACAAACGTGTAAACTTCCTCGGTACGGGACACCACGTCTTCATCACGCCCGAGTCAATGCCCGCACGCCAAATGGCAAGACTTTTTCCTGCGTTGGGACTGTTATCCTCGTAGTCGTAGCGTGTTTCCATCAGAGCATGGACGGAATCCCAATCCGTCAGGCGGCCATAGTCGATGACGGCGGACGAGAGATCAGGCCGCCACGCCTTCACGACATACCAGAAGCCGCGCTTTTGCACGTCTATGCCGGCAGTCAGAGCAACGGCGTCGCCGGGGACTTTCAACGGCTCCAGATCAGGATCACGGTGTTGCAGGATAAGGTCTTCTGTCGTCTCCAGTTCCACGGCCCGGAACGGCATGGCCCACATGCCGTTTGCGTACTGCTGTTTGACTACTGGCGAGTCGGATGCCTCTGCCCGCATTTTGGCAGCCATGATCTCAGACAGGGATACGGCCTTGGACACGATAGCCGGCAGATGGAACCCGATACGCCGGGGGGAAGGCACCGGGTTTTCCGCCTCCCAGCGCCCGCGAGCCACAGCCTGATCCCGAAGGTGATCGGACCACAGGAACTTGCAGATCGAGCACTTGTAGCGGCCGAGCTTGCGCCTTTCCACTTCCTGTGGTGATGCTGTCTTTTCCGTCATAACCAGACCTTCTTCCGTCATGATCTGATATGAACCGCAGGCCGGGCACCGCACAAAGTAGTGACGTACTTCGTCGCACTCCTCCAGTGCCTGCACGATACTGCATTCATCGCCGCCAATGGGCTTGCTGACGCGAAGGATTTTGCGCTTGTGCTCATAGCTGCGCGTGCGCTCCCGAAACTCCTCTACGGGTACGCCTTGGCCAGCAATCTGTTTATACAGAGCTTCTTCGTCAAGGAAGAGGTCCTGAATGGAGATTGACGCGCGTTGCCCCTGAGACTGCGCGCTGGCCATGAACAGGTTGGTGCCGTCACGGAAACTGATCCGGGTATTCCGTACTTTTCCGAGCTGGGCGCGCACGGGCGGCGATGCCCGGAACATGGGGACCAGTTTGTTGGCCACCACCTTGCCGATGGCGTCGTCGTCCTGCATGGCAAGCATGCGCGGTCCGGGGCGCATGTCGATGCAGTATGCCAGCGCCGCATGCATGACCAAGGTCTTTCCGGTCTGGGCGCTGCCGCAGACCGCCACCTCCTTCACGCCGGGCATGCTCCATGTGTCCATGATCCCGGCAAGGTAAGGGTTCACGTCCCGCCTATACCCTCCGCCAGCATACGGCCCATCTTTTACAATAAGATTCCGTGCCGCCCAGACAGATAGGGGAATGTGCGCCCGACGACGGAAAACGTGCCGCTCGCCGGGGGTAAAACGGATTGGCGGCATTACTCGTCTCCAGACTCCACAGAGGGAGTGCTTTCGGGGTCCTCCTCGCCATAGGTGAATTCACGATCAGAGTCCCACGCATCCATCCAGTCTGCGGTTTCCCGGTTCCACCACTCGAGCAGGGCCTCCAACTTACTATCGTCGCCATCGACAAGTGCAATGATCTCCCCGGCCTTGCGGTATCCGAAACTTTCAATCTCGCTCTTGAAAAAAAGGGCTCGTGCGGACAGTGCCTCCTCATGCTCTGTCCGTGGCATCAACATCCCCATTTCCTTTTCCAGTTTCAGACGCGTGCGCTCGGCCGTATACCGTTTCAGCTCGGTATCTGCCGATATGCGGTCAACTGTGGCGTTGGACAGAGCCTTATTTTCATGCTGGGTCAAAGGCGTAAGGTTGGCTGCGGCATACGCCAGCAACGCCCCTTCCTCGAATCCAGTTTCTGCTTTGGACACCTTTCGAGCCGCCACATCGCGGTTGAACTGACTTTTGCTGATCTTGAAACCGCTGTCCCGCAGGAAATCAACGGCATTGAGCTGGGTCTTGAAAATCCGCATAGCCGCACTACCTCCCTGCAGTCTTCGTGTTTCATCTTCCACCGCGGCCCGCGCGCGGTTGAACGCGGAAATGTTGTCCGGAGTCGGGTTCTCCTTCATTCGGCGCTTGCTTTCCTCCTTGGCCCGGATGAGGAAGGCTAGGTTGTGTCGTCATTTAAGTATTTATATTTTATATCTATTTTCATTCTCATACTATCAGGAGAATGAATGGTACCAGCACATAGACTCCACGATATATCAGATAGCTTATGGGAATTATTGAAACCTTATTTGCCGGGACGTGAAGGAGCAAAAGACGTTACTGTCAGAGATAACAGACTGTTCATCAATGCATTTTTTTGGATTTTACGAACTGGTTCTCCATGGCGCGACCTGCCACCGGACTATGGCGACTGGAAAAACACACATCGCAGATTTTGCAGATGACGGGACAATGGGTTTTGGGAAAAACTTCTTGAAATTCTTATTGATGAACCGAATTTTGAATGGCTGATGATTGACGCTTCCTATATTAAAGTCCATCAGGACGGGACAGGAACAAAAGGTGGCAACCAGCACATGGGGCGCACAAAAGGGGGCTCAACTCAAAGATACATCTGGCCGTGGATGCGCATGGTATGCGGGCAGAATGGTTATCACGTCAGGTACCGTTGCGGATTGCA
>NZ_DBMAFI010000107.1:0-7828 GCF_057864385.1 Bilophila sp.
TCTCTCTCTCTCTCTCTCTCTCTCTCTCTCTCTTCGCCTTGCGTATCATAGTCGGCCCGCACGTCCGAGGCGAGAAGTTCTTGCGCCTTGCGTATAATTGAATGTTGTCCATTGGAGTTGGCTGCCGGGTTGGATGGTTGCTCTGGTTGATTGTGAGGCTGGGGTTGGAGGGGCTGGCTGGTTATGGGGTTGGGATGGAGCCTATTTTCCGAGTGGCGTTTATGCCCTGTATAGGCCAAGGAGGGCTGTGACGCGTGGAGCCTACCATAATCGGGGGGGCCTTTTCTGAGGGGAGGGACTCTGTTGTGTGTCGCCGTGGACAGGGCTTCAATGCTTATTCCCGCGCGAGTAAGGGGTACTGTGACGCATAGGGCCTATGGCAGCAGGAATCTTTTTGTTGGTGTTTCGTGGAAAAGGGAGGACTGCTGGAATAGGGGGATCTGCAAGGATTTTTTGGCTGTGTTCAATTTTACGGTTGATGATTTTTTTCTATGAAAATCAAGAGATAAAAGTTCGTTCCACGTCTGGTGATGTGGGCCTCTCTCATTTTTTGTTCATTACATGAAATCCAGTTTTGAAGAATTGTTGCGAGACCTCCAGATAATTTCCAAAGAACTCTTCCTTTCCAGTTGGAATCTTGTATCAACCACAAACTTAAACACAGCCATTTTTTAGGCTCTGTCATGGGATGCGGTTGTTTCAACTTCAGAGCATAGAAAATACAGCTTTTTTCTCCCATTTTTCCTTTTTGGGGCTTTATGGCTGGGGCATTGCGTTGGTTATGTATTTGGGATTTTAAAAAGCATCAATCGGTTTTCTGCGACGCGACTTTTTGTAAGGCTCTGGTAGAGTATGTGGTTGTTTCATCTCTACAGTGCGGTGGAAATACAAACTTTTTTCCAGTTTTCCCCTTGGCGGGATCCACGGCTAAGGCATTTTGCCAGTTGTCCCTTTGGAATTTCAAGGAAAAAACATCAACCGTTTTCTATAATACAGCCTTTTGTAAAGGATTTTGGGGTATGGCAGTGTCATAATGTGGTTTATCTCTACGGTATATTGAAAATACAGGTTTTTCTTTAGTTTTTCTGTTGGTGGGCTCCATGCTTGGGGTCTTTTATTTAGTTATGGCTGTGTCATAGAGAATGGTTGATGTTTTTTCTTTGAAGTTCCAAGGGAATAGCCAACAAAATGTCCTAGTCATGGATTCCGCCAATGGGAAAACTGGATAAAAAGTCTGTATTTTCAACATGCTGTGGAGATGAAGCAGCCACGTGCTCTAACAGAGCCTTCGTTATTCATTTGAAATTTCAATAGATGAGGTGTAAGCCATTTCCTATGGCAGGGTCTTGTGTATTTATTGTATCTAGTTATAATCATTGATTGAAATGTCCGGCAACGTATTTTGGTTGAAACCAAATGCTTCTTCCGAGGAGGAATCCCTATGCGTGGTTTCATGAAATATGCGTGCGTGTTGGCCCTTCCCCTGCTCGTAGCGGCGGGAGCGGCGCAGGCCCAGACGTGGCCCGACGGCGGCAATCCGTCTGAAGGTGCCGCCCTGTATGATGGTTGTGTCCCCTGTCATACGCTGAACGGCAACGGCCTTGCTGGGAAGCCGGTATCCGATCTGATGGACAAGATGAAGGCGTACCAGAGCGGCACCTTCACCGACGCCAAATTGCTTGGCATGCAGCAGGTATTGAAGCCGTTGTCCGACAAGCAGCTTCTGGATCTTGCGGCCTATATCAACAAGATGTAATTCCGTAAAAAAGGTCTCACCTCCCTCTGCTCCTTGAAAGCGGCACCCATTGGGGGCCGCTTTTTGGCGTTCGGTATGGGGCTCCTTGTCCCTGTCCGGGGCTTGTGTTACAGCAAAAGTCCCTTGAGCACTTTTCTTTTTCTGGAATGCCCATGTCTTCTTTCCGTTCGATTCAGGTCGTCAATGTCCGTTGGTTCAACGCCACAGCGTGGTATGGGCTGGAGCTCGCCCGCCTGCTCAATGCTGCGGGGCACGAAAGCCGCGTCGTGGCTTTGGCGGGTACGGAAACCTTCGCCAAAGCCGAGGAAATGGGGCTGCGTCCGTTGTCCATGCCGCTGAATGCCAAAAATCCGTTGGAATTCCCCGGGCTCATCCGTGACATGGGGCACCTTGTCCGCGGGTTCCGGCCCGATGTGGTGAACTGCCACCGGGGGGAATCCTTTTTGTTCTGGGGGCTGCTCAAAGGCATGGGCGGATACGCGCTTGTCCGCACGCGAGGGGATCAGCGGCTTCCGAAAGGGAACCTCCCCAACCGGATTTTGCACACGCGGGTGGCTGATGCGGTTATCGCCACCAATTCGGTGATGGCCCGCCACTTCGCGGAAAAGATGCATGTACCCGCCGAGCGGCTGCATATGATTTTGGGCGGCGTGGACACGGAGCGTTTCCGGTTTGATCCTGAGGGCAGGGCGGAAGTCCGTGCCCGATATGGCTTTACGGATGACGAATGCGTCGTTGGCCTGCTCGGACGGTTTGATCTCGTGAAGGGGCAAAGGGAAACCATCGCGGCGCTGGCGAAGCTCGTAGATGAAGGCGTGCGGAACATCCGGCTGCTGCTTCTCGGCTTTTCCACGGCGACGCTTCAGGAAGAGGTTGAAGCGTGGATCCGTGAGGCGGGCATGGAACGGTATGTGACCATCACCGGAAAAGTCCCGGATGTGGCGGCCTGCCTGTCCGCGCTGGACGTGGGGGTGGTCGCCTCCTTGTGGTCTGAAACCATCGCCAGGGCCGCGCTTGAGATCATGGCCTGCGGGCGGCCGCTCGTATCCACCTCTGTGGGCGTCATGCCGGATCTGCTCCCCGCGTCGGCACTGGTTGCGCCGGGGGATGTGGACGCGCTGGCCGCCGTATTACGGCGGGCAGTGACGGATGCGGCTTGGAGGCGTAATTTGGCCGGGCATTGCTCCACGCGCATCATGTCCCTCCGGGGCAAGGATTTTCTCGAACAGACGTTGGCTGTCTATGCGGAAGCGTGCCGTCGGCGGCATCCATCCTAGGGCTGTCCGGCTTTGGGATGGTGCTGTTTCAAGGCGGCCTGCTTCATGGCAGGCTGGAGCGTGTCGTTAATTGTGTATAATCTATTGAAAATATTAAATTGTTTTTCAAGCTATAAAATATATTTTAATAATTTCAAATAGTTACTTCTTGAAGAACGACACGGCCTAGGGATTCGATAAATGAAAAGACTGTGTTATAGAAAATGGTTGATGCTTTTTTCCTTGAAGCTCCAAAGGGATAACCGGCAAAATGCCTTAGCCGTGGATCCCGCCAAGAGGAAAACCTGAGAAAAAGGCTGTATTTTCACCGCACTATGGAGATGAAACAACCACAAACTATAACAGAGTCAATGAAAAACTTTTGAAAGGAAGAGGAGAGAAGCGCGCGGGGAGCTCCCCTTTATTCAGAAAAGGCTTTGTTTTATAAAAGGATTTTTATAATATATTGAAACAATTTTATATTTTGATAAAGATTAGTGATTTGGCATTTATATTTTCAAAGAAGATCATCCTTCCCAATTACCCCATAAACCCTTTCTTAGTACAGAGCCTCAGAAAAAAGTTTCACCCCAATGTTTTCCATGCCTTTCCAAAGTCCATTTGCCTAAAGGAGGCTGTGAGATGGATTGCACTTTTGCCAGCGACAATACCAGCGGCGTACACCCGAAAGTGATGGAAGCCCTGAACAAGGCCAATGTGGGCGCGGCGGAACCTTACGGGGACGACCCGTGGACTGCCGAAGCCGAGGGCTGTTTCAAGGAGCTGTTCGGCGATGACGTCGACGTGTTCCTTGTCCCGCTCGGTACGGGCGCGAACGTGCTTGGGTTCAACCGTATGGTACGCTCGTGGCACTCCGTTCTGTGCAGCGACATGGCCCACACGCACACCTCGGAAAGCGGGGCTGTGGAAGCTATCGTGGGTTGCAAGATGACCCCCATCCCCTCCGTTCACGGCAAGATTTCCGCAGGGGCCCTTTCCGCATATCTGACGGATATGGGCAGCCCGCACCACAACCAGCCCGGCTTGGTGGCGCTCACGCAGTCCACGGAAGTGGCTACGGTGTACACGCCGGAAGAGATCAAGGCCATTGTCGATGTGGCGCACGCGAACGGCTTGTACGTGCACATGGACGGTGCGCGCATCGCCAACGCTGCGGTTGCGCTCGGCTGTGACGTGCGTTCCTTCACCAAGGATCTCGGCGTGGATATGATGTCGTTCGGCGGCACGAAGAACGGCATGATGATGGCTGAATCCGTCGTCGTTTTCAATAAGGATTTCGTGCGGGATTTCGTGACCCTCCGCAAGCAGAACCTTCAGCTTGCCTCCAAGATGCGGTTCCTTGCGGCCCAGTACATCGCGTATTTCAAGGACGGGCTGTGGTTGGAAAACGCCCGGCACGCCAACAATATGGCCCGCCTGCTTGCGGATCTCATTTCCGGTATGCCCCATGTGGAGCTGGCCCATCCCGTGGAAGGCAACGGCGTGTTCGCCAATATGAAGCCTGAGCATATAGCCGCACTGCAGCGGCAGTATCTGTTCTATGAGGTTGATCCGTCCGCGCACACCGTGCGCTGGATGCTCAGCTTCAATACTTCCGAAGAGCAGGTTCGTGCGTTCGCCAAGGCAATCGGCGCATTGGCATAGAATCCGTTTCTGGAGCCGTGCGGAAAGCCTTTCGGAGATGTTCGGAAGGCTTTTTTTGCGGGAAAAGAACCTTTGTGCGAGGCGGTACGGGAACTCAATGCCTGATCCCGTCGCCGGGGAGAAAAGAGCCCCGCGCGAAGCGGCTCGATTGTGATCGCCGGTGCTGCGCCGGAAGAGAAAAGCCTTGCAAGGGAGCAGGGAAAATCGCCTTGAAAACGTATAGAGCTTTGGGGGGAATTTTTTCTGGAAAAATGCCCTTTCCGCAAAACTGCCGATGTGGGGCCGCTTCCCCTTCCATTGCCAAAGGCTGTTGCGTTTATGGAAGCCCTGTCTCAGCCCCTTGGTGAGGCCTTTTCAGAGCAGTTGTTCCATCTTAGGGCCTGTTCATGCAAAACGAGAATAAACATTAAACATAATTTTTACAGATTGTTATCCATATTTTGAGCATGCTGCATTTTTCTTGGCTCTGTTATAGTTTGTGGTTGTTTCATCTCCACAGTTCGATAAAAATACAGCCTTTTTATCCGGTTTTCCCCTTGGCGGGAGCCACGGATAAGGCATTTTTCCGATTATCCCTTTGGAGCTTCAAGGAAAAAGGTATCAACCATTTTCTATAACACAGCCTTTTTCTTCAGCCCTCTTCAATCATGGGAAAAATCTAGCACCGTGTGAACACGCCCTAACACAATATTAAAAAATAGGCTCCGACATATGCTATGTGGTTGTGTTATCTTCACAGTATGATGAAAATACGGACATTTTCTCCAGCTTTTCCGTCGATGGACTTCATGCTTGGGGCCTTTTATTGGTCATTCCTTTGGGCTTTCAAGAAATAAAGCATCAACCGCTTCCCATGACATGGCTTTGGGGAGCTGGATGCCGTCCTGAGCGGTATGTTTTTGCACAAAGCTATGCTAGGGTATTTCCGGCGTAGTTGCGTCGTCGTCAAGCCGTGTGACGAGCACAGCTCCGTCCGTGAGTTCCGTCAACGCGGCTTCGAGGGCAGGGATGTTCTGATCGGGGAGCAGGAGTTCGTAGGTGGCGTCCACGCCGAAGTTTTCCGAGGCGACTGTGGCCCGATAGTCCGGCAACAGGCGGCGGAAGACCGTAATATGGGGATAGTCGAGGACTACCTCAAGGCGCGCGGGGATCATATGCTCGCGTGTGGGCAGGGTTTCCAAGCCCAGTTTGACCATACCCTGATATGCCCTGACGAGGCCTCCCGTGCCGAGCTTGATGCCGCCGAAGTAGCGGGTTACGACCGCGGAAAGCTCGCCGACCCCGCCGTGCAGCAGCATGGTGAGCATGGGGCGGCCCGCCGTGCCGTGCGGTTCGCCGTCGTCGCTGTAGCCGACCTTGCTGGTTTGGCCGGGCGCTCCGGCGGCGTAAGCCCAGCAGTTGTGGGTCGCGTCGGGAAATTCCTGCTTGATCCGCTCAATGAAGGCTTTTGCCGCCTCTGGGGTCGGCGTATGGGCAAGGCTGACGATGAACCGGCTGCGGCGGATGATCTCTTCGCAGCGGTGCATGCCTTCCGGGGCGAGATCCGGGATGAAATAGGAGACAGACATGGAAATAAGGTGTAGCGTCTGATGGGCGGCGGGTCAAGCTCGCGTCCGTCTTCACCGTATTTCTTGCACTTTTTACAGGGGGATATTTTTTTCTGGAAAAAGTACAGATAAGGCTTTACAAGAGGGCTGGATTCTTATAAACAGGAATCGTTCCTGATTGAGAACCCAAGCAACACATTCCACATAACCTCATCATCCTCAAAGGAGACTCCCATGAGCAAGACCGACAAGAATCTGATGGACGCTTTCGCTGGTGAATCTCAGGCTAACCGCAAGTACCTCGCTTTCGCCAAGCAGGCTGACAAGGAAGGCCTGCCTCAGGTTGCCAAGCTGTTCCGCGCCGCCGCCGAAGCTGAAACCATCCACGCCCATGCCCACCTCCGCAATGCCGGAAAGATCGGCGACACCACCGCCAACCTCAAGGCCGCCATTGAAGGCGAAACCTACGAATTCACCAAGATGTATCCCGACATGATCGCCGACGCCAAGGAAGAAGGCCAGGATCGCATCGCCAAGTACTTCGATATGGTCAACAAGGTTGAAGAAGTGCACGCCAACCTCTACAAGAAGGCCCTTGCCGATCCTTCCTCCATCACCGGCGATTTCTATGTCTGTACCGTGTGCGGCTACACGCAGGAAGGCCCCTGTGACAAGTGCCCCATCTGTGGCGCCGTGGCCGCCGCTTTCGCCAAGATCGACTAGTTCCTGCACCTTAATGGAGTGGGCCGGAACTGTTTTTTAACAGCTTCGGCCCGCTTCAAAGCATTTGGGCTGAAAAGGTGAGCTGACGGAACGCCGTTACGCAGGCCCGTCAAGTACACCCAACCCAGCCGCAAAAGGGCATCTCTCTCCGCAAGGAAGAGATGCCCTTTCTCATATCTGTGTCGCAGGAAACGGTTGATGCTTTCTTGAGGCTCCAGTGGATAACCAATAGCCTGCCTCAGCTAGATCGCTTTCACGTTGAAAATGTCCTTTCGGCTGTGGGAAGCAGGCGGTCGATGCGAAGGCATACGCACGATGCATTTACGCTGTTCAATGCCGGAACGGACGTGTCTTAAACTTTGGCTGTGTTTAAGTTTGTGGTTGATACAAGATTCCAACTGGAAAGGAAGAGTTCTTTGGAAATTATCTGGAGGTCTCGCAACAATTCTTCAAAACTGGATTTCATGTAATGAACAAAAAATGAGAGAGGCCCACATCACCAGACGTGGAATGAACTTTTATCTATTGATTTTTCATTGAAAAAAATCAGCAACCGTAAAATTGAACACAGTCTAAACTTTAACATGGGAAAATGTTAACGTTCCTTTGCCCTATGGAGCCCCGCCAACGGACAAACCGGAGAAAAGGATTGGCTGTGCTATAGAAAACGGTTGATGCTTTTTTTCTGAAGTTCCAAAGGATTAACCGAGTAAAATGCCTTATCCGTGTGTCCCGCCAAGGGGAAAACCAGAGAAAAAGGCTGTATTTTCACCGCACTGTGGAGATGAAACAACCTCATACCATAACAGAGCCAAAGGATTTTCCCGCCATAGTGTGGGGCTTCCCGTCTTAACGCCTAGTTCTGTTCCACCAGCGGGGCG
>NZ_DBMAFI010000108.1:0-6668 GCF_057864385.1 Bilophila sp.
TCGTTTCACGTCTAGTGATGTGGGCCTCTCTCATTTTTTGTTCATTACATGAAATCCAGTCTTGAAGAATTGTTGCGAGACCTCCAGATAATCTCCAAAGAGCTCTTCCTTTCCAGTTGGAATCTTGTATCAACCACAAACTTAAACACAGCCTTATTATATATGTGTGGTTATTTCACCTCCACAACATGATGAAAATGCAGCCTTTTTATCCAGTTTCCCCGTTGTCGGAGTCCATGGCTGAGGCATTTTATTGGTTCCTTTGGAGCTTCAAGGAAAAGCATCGACCATTTTTTATGGCACAGCCAAAAATAAGGCACGAACCGTTTCCTATCGTACAGCCAAGGATAAAAGCGGAAGGCCCTGTCAGAGGGCGTGGTTGTTTCATCTCCACAGTATGGTGAGAGTATACCGTTTTTTCTTCACTTGTTCCGTTTATGGCTTTATGGCTGAGGCATTTTATTGGTTCCTTTGGAGCTTCAAGGAAAAAGCATCGACCATTTTTTATGGCACAGCCAAAAATAAGGCACGAACCGTTTCCTATCGTACAGCCAAGGATAAAAGCGGAAGGACCTGTCAGAGGGCGTGGTTGTTTCATCTCCACAGTATGGTGAGAACATACCGTTTTTTCTTCAGTTGTTCCGTTTATGGGCTTTATGGCTGAGGCATTTTACTGCTCATTCTTTTAGGATTAAAAAAGGCTGTGTCATAGAAACTGGTTGATGCTTTTTCTTTAAAGTTCCAAAGGAATAGCCAACAAAATGCCCTAGCCATAGATTCCGCCAAGGAAAAACTAGATACAAAAGCCGTATTTTCACCGTACTGTAGAGATAAAACAACCACATACTATGGCAGAGCCTTAAAAAATAAGGGGATGTCCTAGCTTGTGTTATCAATTATATATAATATATTGAAATTATTTAATTAATTTTAAATTACAAAAAGTTATTTTCAATGATTTCAAATAATTATATATAAAATAACGACACAACCTAGTTAAGATTAGCTAAATGATTTAGCTCTATGAGAAGATGGCTATGGCAGCCTCCATTGAAGCGTCATTCTCATTTCTTCAGAAACGAGTAAAAATGTTCCGGTTTGATGCCGTCAAAACGCCGTAAATGCCTCTTCGCCCGGTTCCAAAAATAAAGCATTGACCATTTCCTTTGGTACAGCCGAGGATAAAAGCAAAAGGCTGTGTTATAGAAAACGGTTGATGTTTTTTTCCTTGAAGCCCCAAAGGGATAACCGGAAAAATGCCTTAGCCGTGGATCCCGCCAAGGGAAAAACCGGAGAAAAAGGCTGTCTTTTCACCGTACTGTGGAGATGAAACAACCACAAACTATAACAGAGCCAAGCAAAAATATATTTTAGCCCTGTGTTTTCCTTAGGTCGTGTCGTCAATTAGATATAATCGAGTGAAACTAGCTAACTATTTTAAGGTTATAAAAGATGGTTTTTAATAATTTTAAATAGTTACATATAAATAACGACACGGCCTAGAGCGTTTTTACGTTGAAAATACTCTTTCGGGTGTGGGAAACAGGCGGTTGTTGCGAAGACATAAGCACAATATATTTGCTCTGTTCAATGCCGGATCAAGCGTGTCTTACACTTTAACATTGTAAAATGTTAAAGTTAATTTGCTCTAAACAGGGGATAGAAACTAAAAGCCCGGAGTATGTTCCGGGCTTTCGTGTCTGGAAAAGACATCAACAGGGATTCGATAAGGCCAAAAGTCTTTGGGGAGGGTGGGGGAGGTTTGGAGGGGGCGGGAGGGGCTTTCTCCAGAAAGGCCCTCCCGCCCCCTCCAATCTTCCGCTCTCTACACTATCCCCCCAGCCTTCATGCACCAAAAAGAAATGGCGGCGATGAAGGCGGAGGCGGGGATGGTAAGAATCCATGCAATGACGAGGTTCCCGGCCACGCCCCAGCGGACGGCGGAGAGCCGCTTGGTCGAGCCGACGCCGAAGATGCAGGCGGTGATGGTGTGGGTGGTGCTGACGGGCGCACCGAAAAGCGACGCCCCACAGATGACGGCTGCCGCGGAGGTTTCGGTGGCGAAGCCGTGCACAGGCTCCAGCTTGAAGATCTTGTGGCCCATCGTCTTGATGATCTTCCAGCCGCCGAGCGCCGTGCCCATCGCCATGGCGAGCGCGCAGACGCACTTGACCCAGAAGGGAACCGCAATCGTGTCAATTTTGTTGAAAATGAAAAGGGCGAGGGTGATCACGCCCATGGTCTTCTGGGCATCGTTGAGGCCGTGGCTCGTCGCCATGAAAGCGGCGGAAACGATTTGCAGCTTGGTGAAGGCGCGGGTGAGCTTGTTGCGGTTGGCCCGGGCGCACAGGAGCATGATCAGAAACATGGTCAGGAAGCCTACGCCGAAACCGGCGAGGGGCGACAGGATCAGTGGAAGCAGGATCTTTTCGGCAATGGAAGCGCCGTTGAGCGTGCTGAAACCGGCGTAGGCCACGGCGGACCCCATCAGGCCGCCGATGAGCGCGTGGGATGATGAGGAGGGGATGCCGAAATACCACGTGATGAGGTTCCATGCGATGGCCCCGATCAGCGCGGCGAGCACCAGCGGCTGGCAGTTCGCCACCATGTCCGTGTTGACGATCCCCGCGCCAAGGGTCGTGGCGACCTTGGTGCCGAGGAAGGCGCCGATAAAGTTGAGCGATGCCGCCATGATGACCGCAACGCGGGGGCTGAGCACCTTGGTGGAGACCACCGTGGCGATGGCGTTGGCGCAGTCGTGGGCCCCATTGGTGAAGTCGAAGATCAGCGCCATCACGACA
Organism: Bilophila sp.; assembly: GCF_057864385.1. Classification (NCBI taxonomy): domain Bacteria; kingdom Pseudomonadati; phylum Thermodesulfobacteriota; class Desulfovibrionia; order Desulfovibrionales; family Desulfovibrionaceae; genus Bilophila; species Bilophila sp. The sequence continues at coordinate 2,802 of NZ_DBMAFI010000108.1, forward strand.
ATGAGCACAAGCAACACGGGTACCTCAAACATACTTGAGCACCACCTCTTCCAGCGTATCGCCGAGGTCGGAAACCATGTCCACGGCACGCTCGATACGTTCGTAGACCTGGCTCCAAAGGATCAGCTCGCGCACTTTCTCAAAGTTGGGGATTTCGCCGTCCATCATTTCCGAGATGCCTGCGGCCTGCAACATTTCACAATCCGATTTGCGGGACTTCAGGGAGTGCAGATGCCCCGATATGTCCTTTTTCTTTTCAAGCTGCCCGAGCATGAGCCCCGTATCCTCAATCATGCCCTTGATGTTCCGGGTCATCATATGGGCCGGGAAACGCTGGTACATGAAGCCGCACATAAAAAAACGGCTGGCGAGGTTTTGTATGCCGTCCGCCACCCGTTCCTGTGCGAGGTTGATTGCGTGGATGTCTTCACGATCGATGGGAGTAATGAAAGTCTGTGAGAGATGCCATGTTATTTTCCGGTTGAGCTTGTCGGCTTCTTCTTCCAACAGATTGATTTGTTTGAGGTGTTCTTCCGATTCATACGTGTTTTCCATGACGATGATGAGGCTTTGGGCCATCCGCTGCAGGACGGCGTTCTGTTCCATCAGCAATTTGAAAAACGGAACCGTCTGGGGCAAGAAACGCGCTAGCATGAAACCTCCTCAAAGGCCTGATTCTTAAATGCCGCCGTTGTACTGGAAAGAAATGGATCGGGCAAGCAAACAGGAGAAGTCGACAGGAGGATCAAAGGATTCGTTATGGAAAATTTTTTCGGAAGAGACGTCAGATATGGATAAGGACATATCTTTGGAATACGCCGAAGACACGGCAACTGTGGGCATTAAAGATTTTCGGATTCAATACGTTTTTTATACATTGGAAAAATTGGCGGTGGGGATTCGATAAAAACGAAAATCTTTGAAGAGAAAGGGGAGATGTTCGGAGAGGGGGAGCTTTCTTAGGCTGTGCCGTTGTTTGATATATAATTATTTGAAATCATTGAAATGATATTTTTGTAGCTTAAAATAATTAAATAATTTCAAATAATTATATATAATTGATGACACGGCCTAGAAATTCTCCCCCCTCTCCAATTGTCATTCTCCTTCCATTCCTAAAAACGCCGCGGCTTTCTCCTGCGCCTTCTGAGGAAGCAGCGGAAACCACGCGGGAAGGCGGAAGGCTTGGAAATCGGGAAGCGAAACCCGCCCGTGATGCAGGAGAAAACCGGAAGGGCAGGACAATCCCGCGCCGTAGAGGGAATCTCCGGTCAGCGGATGCCCTGCGGCGGCAAGATGCGCCCGGATCTGGTGGCGCGCGCCCTTGCGGATGCGGCAGCCCACGAGCATGAGCGGGGCATCGGGAGCATCGGATTCGACGAGGCCGGGGACATCCCCAGCGGTCAGGGGGGCCAGCAGGGTGACATCGGTATGCCGCACCGGATCGGGATCGTCGGTATGGCGCACCCGCGTCTTGTTCCGCGTGTCCGTATCCAGACGGCGGGCCACGGTGAAATCATAGAGCGGCTGGCCTTCTATCAGGGCCAGATACAGCTTGTCCGTATTGCCGATGCGCTCGGCCCGGTACCAGCGGCGCTCGCCTTCTTCGGTGCGGGATGCGAGCACAAGGCCGGAGGTCGGCGCGTCCAGACGGTTGAGCAGGCGCGGGGCATAGCCTCCCTCTTCCGAAGGCAGCAGGTCGCCGAGCAGGGTTTCGAGGCTTGGGGAAAGGCTTCCCGCGAGGGCTGCGGTGTGCATGCCCGCGGGCTTGTAGAGCGCCGCAATCCCATCATCCTTATAAACAAGGGACGGGGCGTCTTCCGGGAGGGCCGCGCCTTCCGGGTCGGGCAGGATGGTGATTTCCTGCCCCGCGCGCAGCTTGAGGCCGGGGATGCCGGGTTTGCCGTTCACCAGTACGAGGGAACGGTCGCAAAGGCGGCGGCGCGCCCGGAGGCCGCGATCCGCCAGCGCGAACAGGTCGGGCCGGGCGGCTTGCTGTTCGGGGGAAGGGGAGGCCAACAAGAGGCCGAGGGCTTTGTCCAGACGCCAGCCCCGCGCCTCTTCAGGCACACAAAACGAGATGCCGCCGTTTTGGGGGCGGTTCGCGGAAGAGGGCATGGGGCGGGCTTAGTGGTTGTTGGGGGAAGATTTCTTGATGTACGTCAGGCCGGCGGCTACGGCGGCGATGCCGAGGAAGAACCAGATGAAATCCATATGGGGCTCCAGCGTTGAAATGGTTGCGGATGCCTTGAAGTGTAGCGTAAAGGAGAGGGCGGAGCAAGGGAACGCTCCCGGCTCCTGCGGCGGTTTCCCGCCGGCCTTTCCCGTTGCGCCCGGATCGGGGCGCGTGAACTTTTTTCCCCAGAGTATCCATGACTACACAGCGAATAGCTCTTGTCGGTGCGGGGCTTGCCGGCTGCGAATGCGCGTTGCAGCTGGCCCGGCGCGGTTTTGCCGTCACTCTTTTCGAGCAGAAGCCGGAAGCCTATTCCCCGGCGCACTCCATGCCGCAGCTTGCGGAACTGGTCTGCTCCAATTCCTTGCGCTCCGACGAGCTGGCATCCGGTGTCGGCCTGATCAAGCAGGAACTGCGCGAACTCGGCAGTGCGCTCATGGCCGTGGCCGACGCTGTCCGGGTCCCGGCGGGCAAGGCGCTGGCCGTGGATCGCGAGCTGTTTGCCGGAAAGGTGACGGAGCTTGTGGAAGCCGAGCCGAATATTACGCTTGTCCGCAAGGCCATCGCCGATCTCGATGATCCCGCTTTGGAAGGATTCGAGCGGGTGGTCATCTCCGCCGGGCCGCTGGCGAGCGAAAGCCTGTCGGCGTCCATTGCACGGGCCGTCGGCGCGGAGCACCTCTATTTTTATGATGCCATCGCGCCCATCGTGGCGGCGGATTCCATCGATATGGGCATCGCCTTCTGGGGTTCCCGTTACGGCGAGCCGGGTGAGGGCGATTATCTGAACTGCCCCATGAACGAGGAAGAGTACAAGGCGTTTTATCAGGGCCTGCTCGACGGCGAAAAGGTTGCCAGCCGCGAATTTGAGCAGGAGAAGCATTTTGAGGGCTGTATGCCCGTGGAGGCGCTTGCCGCGCGCGGCGAGAAGACGCTGGCCTTCGGGCCGCTCAAGCCGGTGGGCTTCACGGATCCGCGTACCGGGCGGCGTCCTTTCGCGTTGCTTCAGCTTCGCCCCGAAAACGGGAACAAGACGATGTTCAATCTGGTGGGCTGCCAGACCAAGCTGACCTATCCCGCGCAGGCCGTCTGCTTCCGCAAGGTGCCGGGCCTTGAGCACGCGGAATTCGTGCGTTTCGGCAGTATGCACCGCAATACTTACGTGAATGCGCCCGTGGCCCTGAATGAAGAGCTCGCCCTCAAGTCCCGCCCGGACGTGCATCTTGCCGGGCAGATCACCGGGGTGGAAGGCTATGTCGAGTCTATTGCCTGCGGCTTGTGGGTGGGGCTGATGCTGGCGGCGAAGCTGGCGGGGCGTTCCCTGCCGAAGCCTCCGGCAACGACGGCCCTCGGCGCGCTGCTCAACCATCTGGTTACGCCCGCCAAGCATTTCCAGCCGTCCAATGTGCATTTCGGGCTCATGCCGGAGCCTGAAGTCCGCGTGAAAAAGAAGGAACGCAAGCAGTGGTATGCGGATCGCGCCCGTGCCGCGTTTGGCGAGTGGTTGAAGGGGTTGGAGAAGGAAGGGGATTGAAGATTGGGGAGGGGAGAGGCCCCCTTTTGAAAAAGGGGGCCTCTCCCCTCCCCAAACCCCACCCCTCTCCACCTAAAACTTTTGACCTTATCGAATCCCTGTTGGGAGGATGGGGCATAGGTGAAGATGGAGGGGGAGCGGTAGATTTTTTCTTGGC
>NZ_DBMAFI010000109.1:0-6489 GCF_057864385.1 Bilophila sp.
TGCTAGGCCTGTTGGGGGGCTCCTATAAAATAGGGCCCCGATTCTTGCGTCAACAAGCACTGAGGCTGGCACGGCGTGTTACAGCGCCCCGCACGGTTGCCTGAAGTTTTATTTTTCATAGCCCCGGCCCATCGCGTCACAATGGGCCGGGGCATTCTGCTATCTGGCGTCAGACGCCAGCAACAGTACCACAGCCAGAGCGATAAGCGAGACCATGACTAAACGTCTCATGGCCGTGCTCCTTTTCCGGCTTGCGCCGCGCCAAGCGCAGGCAGTCAGTGAAAAGAAGCAACCGTGCGGTTCGCCTTATAGCCTACTCTTTCCCTCCACACAATGCGCGCGTAAATACGGTTTTATCGGACATCAGCTCAGATGAAATGCGAACATCCTTCGGGACTTTTCGACTCTTTACACTTACCCACCCGTTTAGCTGCATTAACAGCATATCTTACTGATTTATATTATTTTTCACGAAAACTTGAAAAGCATATAATTTGGCCACTGCCCGGCCTGATTTCTTCATGCGCCACAAGATTCAATCCCTTTTGAATCTGTTTAGCCATTAGTGATGATAAGTTATATTGAAGCTACTGACCAAGAAAGAACAAGAGGTTGTCAATCTGCTGATGAAAGGTACAACACCAAAAAATTGCACGTGAACTGCATACATCGCGCAAGCCCATACACCTGTATCTTTCTCGCATCCGCAAAAAGTTTTCCGTGCATACCACTATAGAAATCATGCGTTGTATCGGGGAGAAGCTGGCCTATCCCAGGCACCCCATAAAACTCACACCCCGTGGAGCGAAAGTCTTCCGCCTGTCTCTCGGTGGGGTAAACACCACAAGAATTGCCCGCTGCTTGAAAAGCACCCGAAGCGGCGTCCGACGCTACAGAGAAAAAATGCTTATGGCAAACGGGTGTAATTCCATGCTGGAATTAGTCGCAAGGTATTACGGGACATACACTGAGTAACAGTCTCAAGGAGCTTTCATGGAAACTGACGGACGTACCATCATTATTTCCACACCGGAAGAACTGTTTCCCCTTATTACGGAAGCCGTGCGACTCGCCGGTTATGGTTATGAGAATACCCGAAATACTTCTGACAACCCGAACCAAAAACTGCTTGCTCCCAAAGATGTGGAAAGAGAGTTCGGCATTCGCCAAAAGACTCTCGCCTACTGGCGTCAGGAAGGTATTGGCCCGGCATATACGAGCTTTGGCAGGCGCGTCTTCTATGAACGCGCTGTACTGGAAGAGTATATTGCCTCTGGACGTATCCAAACTTCGGAATCAAAATGATGGATTTCTCAGGCCGCCAGTATATCCCCTATAATCGAGAGCTTTTCGTTTTCCTGCCCAGGGAAAAGGTGAGCGTATCCCATCGTCATTGTGATGTTCTTATGGCGCATGAGCTTTTGCAGCTCCATAAGCGTGACTTTACCGGACTGAGCCAGCCAGGATGCGAAGGTATGTCTCATGGTATGCAGGGTGACGGCGTACAGACTATCACCATCCTTCGGGGCCAGATTGAGCTTTCTGACGGCAGTCTGGAAGCAAGCGGGGTCTTGGTGAACGCTGTTTTCTTAAGGGGCTGCTGGAAGATGAGTTCCGCAGGGTTGCGCTTGTACGTCAGGAACATCCTACTCATATCCTCCAGTACTCGACGAAAACCCATTTGCCTCCTTTCTGATGACATAGAAGCCGCAGGCGTTGGCATCCACATCCTGTCCGCGCAGCTTGAAAATTTCTGTGGGCCGGAGTCCGGTTCGCAGGGAAAGCAGGGCCATGTCATGCAACTGCGGATGCCGCTTTTCAAGGTCGTCCAGAAGGGCCTTGGCTTCTTCCCGTGTCAGGAAACGCAGTCTTTCATTGTTGGTTTTGACCATTTTCCAAGTACCGCCCTTGGTGGACAACGGGTTGACTCCGCTCCACATGCCGGTGGCGACAGCACGATTTATGGCGGAACGCATGAACGAAAAGATGTTGTTCACGGTCTGTTCGGCCAGAGTTTTCCGTTTCCGCGTCTTGGTGTTGGACTTTCCTGCGGCTTTTTTGGGCTTTGTATTCCTGGTGGGCGTCTTCAGGAGCTGCGCCTTGAGGCTGGAAAGCAAATTCGGGGGCAGCTCGACAACGGGCAGAGCGAGAATTATGTTCTTGGGACGGGCGTTATATTGACTGTAATGCTGGTCAACGTATTTCCCTTCGCTCTTGCCCCATTCAAGATAGGCATCCACCAAGTCCCCGATGGTGACTTTATCCCGCTTAATGGGGTTGACGCCAGTGAACTCAACTTTACCCGCTCCTTTCTGACCGCAGCCGGACGGATGCCCTTGCTGTGCCTGCCGACAGTTTTCCAGTGCCCCTTACCCTTGTGGTCTGCGTATCAGAAGCAGTAGATTTTGTCATACTCTCCAGTGTGCGGATCGCGTTTGGCGAACTGACGGAAGAAGACGCTCTCGAACCTGGTCTTTATGTATTTTCTTTCATCTTCACTATTTATATTAGTATGTTAGATGATACAGCGAAAGAAGGCAAAATGCTTATCCAAAATAGATTTTCAGGATAAAAATATTTACGATAATATGTTGAATTTAATAATTATTTATCTCTTTCTATTGGCAATATATGACTAAGAGAGAAACAGAGCTTTTTCACTTTTCCCGTTGGCGGGCTCCACGTCTGAGGCATTTTGTGGCTATCCGTTTGGAACTTCAAGAAGAAAAGCTCAGGCCATTTCCTGTGGCCCCCCGTTTAAGGTATGCCAAAGGTATGCCGCTGGATAGCTCCTTAAATGGTTTGAGTGGTTTGATTAAGGTTGACAGAATCGTCCAATGGTCGTATTGGTCTTACCAATTCAATAAGGAACCATCATGACCAAGACAGATCCTCTCTCCGGCCGCCCGCACCGGAGCTATCAGAAGCTCACGGAACGCCTCCGGCAATTCATGGCGGAAGGCCATTTCCGCGACGGGGACAAACTGCCCCCGGAACGCGCCCTTGCCGAGTCGTTCGGCGTTTCCCGCAGCAGCGTGCGCGAGGCCATCCGCGCCCTTGCCGCAAAGGGGCTCCTCGAAAGCAGGCAAGGGGACGGGACGTATGTCCGCGTGCCCGACATGGAGCCGCTCAAGGAGGCCATCCTTGAAGCCGTGGATTCCGAAGGCCTGATGTTCGACGAGGTGACGGAATACCGCCGCATCGTGGAGCCGGGCATTGCGGAAATCGCCGCCGTGCGCCATACCTCCGAACAGCTTGACCGCCTCAAGATCATCGCCTGCGATCAGCAGCGCCGCCTGCTCGTCGGCGAGAGCGACGGCGATCTCGACGCCAAGTTCCACCTTGCCCTCGCCGAATGCACGGGCAACAAACTGCTTATAGACACCGTCGCCCGGCTGAACCGCATCTACGCCAAGGGGCGCACCCCGGAGCTGCGGGACACGCCGTGGCGACAGTTCTCGGTTTCCTCCCACCTGCGCATCATCGACGCGCTTGAGCGGCGATCCCCGGAAGACAGCCGCAAGGCCCTCGAAGAGCATATCGATACGGTCATCCACAAACACCTTTTCGCTACCGTGAGGGACTGACATGCTGATTTCACTGGTTGTTTACTGTTTGCTCGGAGCCATCGCGGGCGTTCTGGCGGGGCTTCTCGGCGTGGGCGGGGGCATCGTCATCGTGCCCATGCTCGTCTTCGCCTTCGGCTGGCAAAACTTCCCGCCGGACGTGCTCATGCTCATGGCCCTTGGGACGTCGATGGGCAGCATCATGTTCACGTCGGTTTCCAGCTCCCTGGCCCACAGCCGCAACAAGGGCGTCCGGTGGGACGCCGTGCGGAACATCACCCCCGGCATCCTGATCGGCACGTTCTGCGGGTCGTTCCTGGCTTCCCACGTCCCGGCGCGGTTCCTCCAGCTCTTTTTCGTGGCCTTCCTCTTCTTCGTGGTCACCCAGATGCTCAGCGGCAAAAAGCCCAAGCCGTCCCGCCACCTGCCCGGCTTCGCGGGCATGAGCGCCGCGGGCGGGATCATCGGCGTGGTGTCGAGCCTCGTGGGGATCGGCGGCGGCACGCTCTCCGTGCCCTTCCTGCTCTGGAACAACCTGGACATGCGCAAGGCCATCGGCACCTCGGCGGCCATCGGCTTCCCCATCGCCCTTGCCGGGTGCTTCGGCTACATCGTGAACGGCTGGAACGCCGCGAACCTGCCTCCCTATTCCTTCGGCTACATTTACCTTCCGGGGCTGTTCGGCATCGTCATCGTCAGCATGTTCACCGCCCCGCTGGGCGCGCGCCTCGCCCAGACCCTTCCCGTGCCCAAGCTCAAGAAATGCTTCGCCCTCCTGCTCATCATCGTGGGCATCAGGATGCTGCTCAAGGCGCTATAGGCGGACGGCACCAAAAAGGCGGGGGACACCCGCCTTTTTTATGAGCGGCGCCCTTCCTTTTCCGGCCCCTCAGACGCCCGGCGTCAGGGGCCAGAGGATGAACACGGCGACCGTCCAGAAGGCGTGGGAAAGGATGCAGGGGACGAGGCTGCCGGTTTTCCAATAGAGCCAGCCCCAGAACAGCCCCGCCGTCAATGCGGCCATGACCAGCATGAAGTTCCCTGAGAAAACGTGGACGCCCGCGTACACGCACACCGCAAGGAGCCATCCGGCCTTGCCGCCGAAACGGTGCATGAACCAGCGCTGGATGAAGCCGCGCCAGAAAACCTCTTCGGCGGGGCTGGTGATGAACAGCAGCACCAGCGCCATGACGAGCGGCGAACCTTCATGGCGGATGTCGTAGATGGCCGATACCTGATGCGGCGCAAAGCGGAACAGCCAGCCGGAAAGCGTATTGCCGAGCGCAAAAAACGCATAGAGGAGCGCCGCCGAAACGAGGCCGATGAGCACGGCCCGCCCTGCCCACTCCGCCCGTTTAACGGGAACGCCCGCGAACCAAAACGAAAGCAGGGCCAGCACCGAGGCCGCCGTGCCCATGCCGATCCAGAAATTGACCCAGTGCAGGCCGAAATTCACCCACCAGAAGAAAGCGGCCAGCGCCAGCGTGCCGCACACCTGCCCCGCCGTGGGGATGCGCGGCGTCATGCGGACAGCTCCTTGATCAGGCCCTGCGCCAGCTCAAGGCCGCGCGGCAGCAGTATCCCGGCGATGAGCAGCAGCCCGAACAGGAAATGGTGCCTCGCGGATACGCCGTCCAGCGATACAAGCTCGGCTTCGGGAAAGGGCCGGGTTCCGAGCGTCCGCAGCGTGCGCCACAGGCCCGGCGCAAGCACGAAAGGCAATAGGCCGGACGGCGGCACGACGCCGAATGCGGCGAGGGGCAACAGGAAGCCGTATGCGCCTACGCACAGGGCAGCGTACAGGCACAAGGCTTTCCTGCGGCCCAACAGCATGGCGAGGGTCGTGATCCCGGCCTCGCGGTCGTGCGCGATGTCGCGGATGTCGTTGGCGTGCATGATGCTGGTGACGAGGCACGCAATGGGCAGGGAGGCGAGGAAGGGCCGCCAGTCGAGGGAGCCCCCCTGAATGTAGTAGGCGGGAAGCGCCATAAGCGGCCCCATGAGCAGGAACACCATCACCGGGCCGCAGGCGTGGTATTTGTAAGGCCAGAAGCCGCTAGTGTAGCCGTAGCCGCCCGCAATGCCCACAAGGCCGAAGGCGAGGATCGGCCAGCCGCAGGCGAACCCCAGTACGATGCCCACGGCAAAGGCCACGCACAAGGCGATGAGGCCGCCCCGCCGCATGGCTTCGGGGCTGATGAGGCCGAGGAGGATGGGCGATTCGCCGTGGGCGGAAGCTTCGGTATCCACGCCGCTTAGGTAGTCGCCGTAGATGTTCAGCATATTCGTGCCCGTCTGAATCGCGACGCCGCCCAGAAGCGTGAGCAGGAACAGCCCGGCATGGGCGGCATCCGAAGCCCACGCCAGAGCCGCCCCAAGCGTCAGGGGGATCACAGACGCGGTGAACGACCAAGGCCGCGTCGCCAAAAGCCACTTCTTCATGAAACTCTCCTGATGGACGATGAGCCGCCCCAAAACAAGACGGCGGGGCGGGGCTGCCCCAGCTTTTGGGGCCGCGCCATTCATTCTATCTTCTTCCTGTTATTGCAGAATGCCGCCGCAGTATACACGTTTCGCCTTGTTTTGCCACCTTTTTTGCCGTGAAGGAAAGGCCGCCGGAACCTCCCGCGCCTTTCCTTCCGCGCCCTTCCTCCCGCACATCCCGGCTGTCTTGGGAAAGGGGCGTTGCACCGTTCACGCCTTCCGCACAGCCCCGTTTTGGGGCCTCTCCTTGGGCATCCCCGCGCGCCTCGGCCAGCTTCTGCCAGCCCTGCATACAACCGTTTTGAGGCCACACAGGATATATCCCATTTTCCTTGGCCGTGCCCTAGGAGCTGTCTCTAAATAAGTTCTCGACTTTTCGTCTTTCTGTTGTTTTGATGTCTGGCATGAGCAGACACGATATTTCAGACGAAAAATGGGC
>NZ_DBMAFI010000110.1:0-6423 GCF_057864385.1 Bilophila sp.
TCCCCCCAATCACAGAGCCCACTAGCGGAAAATTTGGAGAAAAAGCATATATATTCAGTATATTGCTGAAACAAAACAACCATGTACTATGACAGAGCCAAAAATAAAAAAACGACCGCATGCTACGACAAAATCATTTGAAATTGCAAAAAAATCAGACAACAACCGTTTGCTCTGGCAGAGCCTGCCATAATCCCCCCACATAACGGTTAGTTTCTTGTTTCAGATGCTTCGTATCCTCAACAGGCTTGAACACCATAAAAAAGGGGAAAGCTTTTTTGAAGGAAAGCTTTCCCTTTGGCCCTGTCATAGCATTTGATTGATGCCATTTTAGAATAGTTGATTTCATTAAATCTTTTGGAGGTGCTTGTTGGTGAGCCCAGAGATAAAAGCGCTTTCCTCAGTATCTGACTAGAATTACATGAATAAAATATCAATCCTTTGCTATGGCAGGGCTTTCCCCTTTTAAGGGATAATTGCGGCAGGGCTGAGCCGTTTTAACTGCGGCCGCGCGCTGTGATCCCCATAAGGGCGTAAACAAGGCGGGCGGCGGCAAAATCGGAAGCGTGCATTCCGGGCACCGGAGCCAGCTCCACGACGTCGAACCCAAGGACATCCCGCCCGGACAGCGTCCGTTCCGCAATATCAAGAGACTGGTACCAGCCGAGCCCGCCGGGGACGGGCGTCCCTGTCGCGGGCATGATCGAGGGATCAAGGCCGTCCACGTCAAAGGTCAGATACACCTGACGGGGAAAATCCGGGGGAAGCAGGGAGTCAGAAAGGCCGTTGCGGGCAATGGAGGCCACATCGTGGAATATGACGCCGTGTTCCTTGCGTGCCTCCACTTCATCAAGGCACATGGCCCGCACGCCGAACTGGGCCAGCGGCAGCCCCAAGTCCTTGACCGCGCGCCGCATGACGCACGCGTGGCTCCACGGGCTCCCTTCGTAGCTGTCTCGCAAATCCGCGTGTGCGTCGAACTGGATGATCCCGAATGTCCCGAACCGTTTTTTCAGCGCCGCGAGGGCGCCGTAGGTGACGGTATGTTCACCGCCAAGCAATACGGGCAGGCCGTTGCGGCCAAGGATGCCCTCGACCGCCGCTTCCACCCTGCCGAGCACGGTTTCCGGGGAACCGGAAGTATCGACCGCCGGCCACGTATAAATGCCTGCTTCGGCGGGGATGGATTCGCCATCCCACAATTCAAGTTGATCGGAGGCCTCAAGAATGGCTTCCGGGCCCCGTGCCGTCCCTCCTGCATACGACACCGTAGCCTCCAAAGGCACGGGCAGCACATGGAACAGGCAGGATTCCGGTTCGACGACCGGCAATTCCGAGGCAAGGAATCGGTGTGTGGTTTCGTAGGGCATGGAAATATCCTTTTTCAATGTCTGTAAATGCGGTTGCTTGATCCCCTAAAAGGATTTGTAATACAAACTACTGGAAATATCTTTCCATTAAGCATGTCTCCACGTCAACATGCGGACATGCCGTGCTCTTACATGCGCCCAGCCGTTCCTCCTCCCATCTTCCGAACGATGCTGGGGCCCTTTTTTGTGTTGGCGTTCTTCTCCATCGCTTTGCCGAAAACCAACTTTTCCTCTCCCCTAATGAAAAACACTGGCTTGCCCAGCACCCGGAACTGCATCTGGGCGTTATCGCTTCATGCCTCCCGTTTGAAGCGCCCCCTTTGGAAAGGGAAGGCTGTGCCCTAGAAAATGAGTAATGCCTTATTGCTTGAAATTTTAAAGGAATAATCAATAAAATGCCTCAAGCATGGAGCCCTTCAACGGAAAAACTGGATAAACCGTCTGTAGTTTCACCATAGTGTGGGGATAAAACAGCCACATGCCATGACAGGGCCGAAAGAAAAAGGAAACGGGAAAACACCGCCAACGCCTGCGCAAATGCTTTGAAAAGACGCGCAGTATCCTTTTATTGCATGGCGACAATATACATTTTTCCATCTGTAACAAAATGTCTTCAACATCTTGACGTAGCGCCTATTTCCGTTACAGAATGCAGTAGTTCCATAGAAAAATACATTGAGGCTGCTGTCCGTCTTGCCTCTACTGTTATACGCTTTTTGAGCACTGCAAAACGCCTTGCGAACCTTTTCGTCATGTGCCCTTTGAAGGAGAAGCCATGCACACGTTCAAACGCCAAACATACAGCGGCCAAGTTGTCGAATTCATCAAACGCTGCATACTTGATGGCGAACTCGCTCCCGGCGAGCAGGTTAAGGAAGTCGTCCTCTCCGAACGGCTCGGCATCAGCCGCGCGCCAATCCGCGAAGCGCTGCAAATCCTCACGCAGGACGGCCTGATTACGTCGGAACCGCAGAAAGGGAAGTATATCCGTAAGATGACCCGTCAGGAAATAGAGGACGAATACGAAATCGGCGGCATCCTTGAAGGCGCGGGTGTGGCCGCCGCCCTGCCGCTCATGACCCATGTGGACATTGCCCGGATCTCAGGCATGGTTGAGCATATGGCCCGCCTTGCCCCCAGGGTGGGCGGCCTGTACGAGTTCACCGAAGTCGACGACGCCTTCCACAACGCCCTGCTCGCCCATTGCGCAAACCGCCGTCTCGTGGAAATGGCCCGTTCCGCCTGTACGAACATTTCCAAATTTCTGTTCTATAACCATTGGAACGTCTTGTTTACGCCACAGGAATTCGTGGAGCGGCACCGGAACATCTTTGAAGCCGTACAGACGCGAAACCCCGCTGTGGTGGAAGGGGCGATCCGTGAACACTACCGCGAATCAGGGCGGAGGATGGGGCAGTTTGGCTGCTGAGGCACCCCCGGCGGAAGGATTCTTTTGCTGACGCCGGGCCGATTCTCGGATACAGTCTCCCCCGATAGCTGTTTTGAAATCCTATCGAAGGAGCAGATATGAGCACAGATACCCCCGTTCAGAAAGACGAGCCGAACGTCTCCGCAGAACAGCAGCCCGCCCCCGTCCAGCCCGCCTCCGCGGAGCAGGCCGCTCCCATGACGGAAACGGCGGCCACGGATATGGATGTGCAGCCCTCATCATCCCCGGAAACGGAAGCCGCAACGCCGCCCCCGGCGGAACCGGATCCCGCCGCCCTTTCCCCCGTTCAGGAAGAAAGCGCAGCCTCCGCGCCCAACGCCGCCAAGGTATCCGAACAGCCCGCCCCGAAAGCCCAGGCGCAAACAGCCAGCTTCGCTTCCCGCTGTTTCAACGGGTTCGCTTCCGTCGGCCCCCTGATCCTGATTCTTTTCTGGCTTATTCAATCCATGCCCACGCTTATGGGCCGGGAGCTGCACGCGCTGCACAGCCTGGGCGTCGGCCTGTTCGGGGTGGCCGCGTCCGGCCTTCCCGCCCCCGAACTGTACCCTGTCTATCACTGGTTCTTGAGCGCCTTGAGCCTTATCCCCGGCCTCGACAGTCTGTCTTTGGCGGCATATATCCCCGGCGTGCAACCGACAGCCGGGTTGGAGCAGATCAGCGGTTATCCGGTGCAGCTCCTGCCCATCGCCTCCGCTCTGTCCGCGCTCTTCCTGATCCTTCTGACATGGGCCCTGGCCCGGGCCACCGGCAGCGACAGGCGCACGGCCTTCGCATCCGGCCTGGTGCTTCTGACCGGCTTCGCCTGTATGGGGCTGCCCCGGATTTCCGGCAGCGACATGCTGTTCACGGCCGTCCTTACCCTTTCCGGCATCTGTCTGTACCGTGGATGGATCAAGGCATTCGCCCCCCTATGGCTCTTTGCCGGTTTCGCGCTCGTCGCCCTGTCCACACTGTCCGGCGGCCTGCTTGGCCTCGTCCTTCCGCTGCTTGTCAGCCTCGTATTCCTCATCTGGCGCGGGACGTTCCGCCGGGCCGGGGCGCGCGACGGCGCTCTCGCGTTCGGGCTGCTGCTCGTCCTGCTGCTCTCATGGGGTACGCTCATCGCTTTTGGCGACGGTGGGCGCGAATTGCTGAAGAGCCTCCTCGAAAACGAATATCTGGCCCCCATCCTTGAGGCATGGAAACTGCAAGGGCAGGATTCTTGGATCATCGTAGCCCTGCTCGCCGTCCTTTGGCTCCCGTGGACGCTGCTCCTGCTCTTCCTTCCGTGGGGACGGATCGGCGTCTTCTTCAAGGGGATCGTGGTCAACCGCAAACAGCGCCCCGGCCAAGGCTGGCTGTGGTGCAGCGTCATCGTGACGCTGGCGGTTCTCGCCCTGCTCGGCGCGAACATGCCCGTGCTGCTGATGCCCCTCCTGCCGCCTTTGGCCGTCCTGACCGCCCAAGGCGTGCTGAACCTTTCCGCGCGCGGCAGCCGCGGCTTTTTCCTCCTGTTGGCGCTCCTCTTGATCGCCCTTGGCCTCCTCTTCGCCGCAGCGAACATCTATCCGTTGTTCCTCGGCGAGCTCCCCGCGCCGCTTTCCGCTTTGCAGCCCACGCCGTTGGCTTTGACAGCCGCATTGGTACAGGCCTGCGGGCTCATCCTGCTCGGCATCATCCTCTGGAAGGGGCTCAACCGCTCCTTCGCCGGAGGCGCGCTGCTTGTCCTGACGTTCTTGGTGTTGGTTTATACGGCTCCGATGGCGTACTACGCGACGGCTGCCGCTTCTGTGGACATGACCGCGCCTGTGGAGCCCTCCCCGGCTCAGGAAGCTCCCGCAATGGAGGATACGCCTTCTGAAACGCCCGTGCAGCCTTCCGAACCGGCTGCCCCGGCAACTGACGGGCAGGCCGCTCCCGCACCTTCCACTCCCGTTGAAGCCCCTGCCGCCGCGGAACCACAAGCCACGTCGCTGCCTGCCCCTGAAGAACCGGCAGCGGCAACGGAAGCGGCCCCAGCAGCCCAACCTGCTCCCGCCAACTAAAAGAGGGATTGGAAGAGAGAGAGAGAGAGAGAGAGAGAAGAAAGAGGATACTGTGGGGAGGGGAAGCTGAGAGCATTTCCCCTCCCCTCTTTTTCCCTCCCTCGCGTATGGGAGCCCGTTTTAACCGCAAAGGCCAATCCGTATACGCCCTCTACCTTCACGGATAAGAGAGCACCCGGCCATTGAAAAAACAGGTTGCCGTACTCTTCCCACCCTTGCGGATAAGAGTTTGAAACCGCAGGACAAGCTCACGGCAGGGTTCCCCAGCTGGTATCAGTCCCCCGAATTCAAGCAGGCCCCAACTTCAGCCCAAAGCAGCGCCTTCTTGCCCCGTCCCGGTTCCCGGGAAGGGCCAGCCCCGTTTTTCTCCCAAGCCGGGGCTTTTGGGCATGGCGCTGTCAGAGTATTTGGCTGTTTTATTTCCACAAGATGCTGAAAAAATGGCTCTGTTCAAGTTTACGGTTAATAAAGAGAAATATGCTCCTTTAACCGTCGGAGGCGTGAGCGTCAGCGAGCTTTGAGGACGTCCCCCGCCGCATGGCAATGCGGCATGGAGGGGGCGAGGAACGGTCAAATGCCTCGCGAAGCGCGGTTGAGAGCGGCGAAGCCGCGCGAGACGAAGCGTCGTCAGCCGTTGTCGGAGGGTGCCTTTCACCGCGCTGGAAGTGCGGCCACCTTCACGGCAGCGAATGTTCCGCTGAAACAGGGGCAGATGAACGACCTCTGATTGCTGTATCAGCCGGAAACTTTAACACAACCCCCAAATAGACTGTGTCATAAAAAATGGTTGATGCTTTTTTCCTTGAAGTTCCAAAGGGATAACCGGAAAAATGCCCTAGCCGTGGCTCCCGCCAAGGGGAAAACCGGAGAAAAAGGCTGTATTTTCACCGCACTGTGGAGATGAAACAACCACAAACTAGAACAGAGCCTAAAAATAAAAGGCCCTGTCAGGGCACATGGTTGTTTTGTTTCATCAATAGACTGAAAATATATGCTTTTTATCCAATTTTTCCGCTGGTGAACGCCACGATTGGGGCATTTTATTGGCTACTCCTTTGGAACTTCAAGAAATCACGCATCAACCGTTGGCACGGCCTTTTGCAGAAGGCCCTGTCATGGGATGCAGTTTTTCATCTCCACAGTATGCCGAAAATACAGGCTTTTTCTTCAGTTTTCCGTTGGCGGACTCTATGCCTGAGACTCATTCTTGGTTCTTCCTGAGACATCCACTTTTGCAATGAAAAACGTATTTCAACTATTTGAAATTAAAAATGATTTTTAGAAAATCATCAAAAAGGCAACCGTCTCTCTTCCTTTGGAGCTTCGAGAAATGAAGCATCAACCATTTCCTATAATACGGCATTGCGGAACAACGCCGCAAAACCCCATCCAAACCGGCCCCTCCAACATTCCATATCCCTGTAAAAGCCATAGCCAAAGGGGGGAGATTCCACAAGGAAGCCCCCCCAAAAGCAAAGGCTGTGTTTAAGTTTGTGGTTGATACAAGATTCCAACTGGAAAGGAAGAGTTCTTTGGAAATTATTTGGAGGTCTCGCAACAATTCTTCAAAACTGGATTT
>NZ_DBMAFI010000111.1:0-6384 GCF_057864385.1 Bilophila sp.
TCCGAGGCTTTCCTTTTGGCTGTGTTATAGAAAATGGTTGATGCTTTTTTCTTTGAAGATCCAAAGGGATAACATGCAAAATGCCTTAGCCGTGGATCCCGCCAAGGGGAAAACCGGAAAAAAAGGCTGTATTTTCACCTCACTGTGGAGATGAAACAACCACAAACCAGAACAGAGCCTTCCTTTTTATCAAATTTTTGTTCACGGCTTTCCTTGAAACGGTTTTTGATTCGGAAAAAAGAGCTTTTCCAAACTCGCATTTCCTTGCAAGACCAGAAGATATATAAATATATTTTTGTTTTTTCAGGAAACGGCAGACGCCCACGGGCTCGCCGCAAGGCGTTTCGGGCGAAGCGCAGCTTCGGCTGAAACGCCTTGCGGCGGCACTGGGGGGCCGGGGGCATGATGCCCCCGGCAGGGCCAAGGGGCGGCAGCCCCGCCAAAGCGGCCCGCACCTTGCCGCAGGAGGCATTCCCCTATGAATCTCTGCGAACTGCAAAACGTCACGCTCGAACGGAAAGCGCGGGACTACACGTATCGGCTCCGCATCGACTCCCTGACCATCCGGGCCGGTGAAAAAATCGCACTGATCGGCCCTTCCGGGTGCGGGAAAAGCACCGCGCTGGACTTGCTCGCCATGATATTGCCCCCAAGCGGGGCGGAAACATTCCTGTTCAGCGCACCGGGTGATGCGCCGGAAGATGTGGCGGAGCTCTGGCGGCGCGGAGGGCGGGAACGTATGGCCCGCCTGCGGCTGCGGCATATCGGCTACGTGCTGCAAACCGGCGGCCTCCTGCCTTTCCTGAGCGCCGGAGACAACATTGCTGCGCCGGGAAGGGCCAAGGGCATGGACGCCAAGGCCGTGGACGCCGGATTGAAGGAACTGGCCGGACGCCTCGGCATCGGGCACCTGCTCGGCACCCTGCCGGGCAAGCTGTCCATCGGGGAACGGCAGCGGGCCGCCATCGCGCGGGCGCTGCTGCCGAAACCTGATCTCGTGCTTGCCGACGAGCCCACCGCCGCGCTGGACCCCGTGACCGCGAAGAACGTCATGCGCCTGTTTACGGAACTGGCCGGAGAATGCGCGCTGGTCGTCGTGTCGCATGACCACAGGCTGGTCGAGGAAAACGGCTTCCGCTGCCTGCGTCTGGATGTGGACGGCGGGGACGGCTCCATCAACACCACGCTGCGGGGGTGAACATGCGTCTTTCCATCATCTGCGGCATGGCCCTAAGGGACTATTGGCACGAACGCGCCCTGTCGCTGTGCGCGGTGCTTGCGCTGGCGACCGTGCTGGCTCCCCTGCTCATCCTGTTCGGCGTGCGCAACGGCGTCATCGGCAACCTTCAGGAGCGGCTGCTCCAAGATCCCCGCAACCTTGAAATCGTTCCCGTGGGCAGCGGCAAATACGGCAAGGCTTTCTTCGAGGAGCTGCGGAAACGCCAGGACGTGGGCTATGTGGTCCCCCAGACGCGGGCCATAGCCGCGACCATCGGCCTGCTCCCCGCCTCCGAAAAAAAAGGCGGGCTGCCCCCCAACCCGGTCAACGTCAGCCTCATCCCTTCCGGTGCGGGCGATCCCTTGACCCGGCGTTTCGCCGGAAACGCGGCCCTGAAGGACGACGAAATCATCCTGACCGCGCCCGCCGCCGACAAGCTCGGAGCGCGCGCCGGAACCCTACTGACCGGGCGGGTCACGCGGGCGCGGGGCATGACGCGGGAACAGGCGGAAACGCCCCTGCGCGTCAAGGCCGTACTCCCGCTGTCCGCGCTCCAGAAGGAGGCCGCCTTTGTGCCGCCGTCGCTTGCCGAGGACGCCGAAACCTACCGCGACGGCATGGGCGTGCCGGAACGCGGCTGGGACGGGACGGCGCGCGGAGACGGCGAACGGCTCTACCCTTCGTTCCGGCTCTATGCCGCGGATCTTGACGGCGTGGCCTCGCTGCGGGACTTTCTGGGCGCCCGGAACATCGACGTCTATACCCGCGCCGAAGAAATCGAAAACGTCAAAATGCTGGACCGCTCCACAACGCTGGTATTCGGCCTGATCTGCCTCGCGGCGGGAGTGGGCTTCCTCGCGTCCACGGCGAGCAACCTCGTCGCCGCCATCCGGCGCAAGCGCCGCGTGCTCGGCATTATCCGGCTCATGGGCTTTTCCGGGGCGGACATCGTATGCTTCCCGCTGGTGCAGGCGCTGTCCACATCCGCGCTCGGCATGGGGCTGGCCTTCGCACTCTACGCCGCCGTCGCGGGCGTCATCAACGCCCTCTTCCCCCTCGGCGCGGAACTCGGCGCCGTCTGCCGCCTGTCGTGGGCGCATGTCGGGGGGGCTGTCGGCGTCGTGCTTGTGTTGTCCCTGCTGGCCGCCCTGCCGCCGAGCCTTTCGTGCGGCCGCCTTTCACCTTCCGAGGTTATCCGCGATGAATAAATGGTGTTTCCTGTTGATTGCCGCCTGCCTGCTCTCCCCCGGTACGGGGCACGCCGCGCTCAAGGCGCGGGGCGACGTGAAGGCCGAAGACGCCTTCAACCCCAACCCCGCCCCCGATGATCTGATCCTGCCCATGCCCTGCGGGCAAAGCATGGTGCTCAAGGCTGTGGGGGTGCGCGGCAAGGGCCTGCTCTGGGATCTCGAAACCCGTTTCGGACGCCGGGACGGAGGTTCCGATGATCGCGGCTATTATGACGGCCCGTATGCGTCCGCCATATCGGGCCCCTTCGTGCTCAAGGATCTCCCTCCCGACTGGCAGCGGAAAATCAAGGCCGCCAACCCGGACGCCGACGCCATGCAGTTCTATTTTGAAGGCAAGTACGAGGTGAGCAAACGCCAGTGGGATGCCGTCATGGGCGGGCAGTGCAGGGATGGGGACGCCCTCCCCGCCCTCAGCCCTGAGGACGCGCGCCCCGTCGTCGAAGTTTCATGGCATGAGGCGCAGGAATTTACCAAAAACTATACGGAATGGCTGCTTGCCAACGCCCCGCAGTCCCTGCCCGGCTTTCAGGGGGACGACAGGAACACCGCCTTTGTCCGCCTGCCCACGGAAGCGGAATGGGAATACGCGGCGCGCGGCGCCCAGAAGGTTTCGCCGCTGTCCCTGAGCCAAGAGGATTTCTTTGAAATGCCGGCGGGCGACGCCGTCAAGGACTACGCCGTGTTCCGCGGCAGTGAGGGGACCTCGGAAGAAACGCTCCAGCGCATCGGCTCGCGCAAGCCCAACCCGGCGGGGTTCTACGACATGGCGGGCAACGCCGCCGAAATGGTGCAGGACGGCTTCCAGTTCTCCCTCGGCGGGCGGCTCCACGGCTCCACGGGCGGCTTTATCCGCAAGGGCGGCGGCTTCCTGTCCACGCAGGACGAAGTCATGCCCGGAAGGAGGGAGGAAGTGGCCCCCTTCCTCAAGGACGGGCCCAACAAGGCGCGGGATCTCGGATTCCGCATCGCCCTTTCCGGCATCAACACCCCCGGCGGCGCAAGGCCCGCGGAACTGGCTTCGGAATGGAAGAAGGCCGGGATAGAACTGTCCGCCGAGCTGAACCCCTCCGGCGATCCGCTGGAACTGGTGGCCCAGCTTGAGGCGCGGGCCGGAAGCGATGCGGAAAAGGCCAGCCTCAAGGGGCTTCAAAACCTGATCCGTGAAAACAACATTTCGCTCGAACGCCAGAAGCGATCCACGGTATCCAACGAAATCCGTTCCGCCGTCTACCTTGTGACCATGCTCAAGGACTGCCTGATCAAGCGGGAAATCATCGGCAAGGAGCTGCAAAACTTCGAGGACAAGAAAAAGCAGATCACGGCGGCCCTGCCCAAGATGAAAGCCGCCGAAGCCAAGCAGTATAAGCAAGTCCTTGCCAGCCTCGACAAGGGCATCGCCCTTTCCAAAACCGGCATAGACAATCAGGAGGCCGAATTCCGTTCCATGCTCCTGTTTTACAAGCAGACGGTGGAGAACACCCGGAAGGTGCCGCAATCCCTTTTTGACGAAGAGCTGAAAGGCATCGGGCAGGAAATGTCCGGCAAGGCCCCGCACCTCGTCAAACAAAACGCCTCACTCCGCATCTATAAAAAGCACGTCGCCGCACTGCGCGGCGGCAAGCTGACCCTGCTCTCCTCGGATGCGCTCAGAAAGGACATCCTGTCCTTGATTCCCAAAGGGAAATGATCCTGAAGGGGAGGGAGGACTCCTCTCCCTCCCCCGTATTCCCTGCGGGCTGTCTCGGCTTCCCCTCCGTTTCCGGCTTGTTGTCCCCCCGGACGGGGCATTCGCTTCTGCAATGAAAGCCGCATTTCAACTCTCTGAAATTCAAAATGAATATTTGAAAGGCTGTGTCATAGGAAACGGTTGATGTTTTATTTCTTAAAATTCCAAAGGTATAACCAATAAAGTTCCCCCATCATGGAGTCCGTCAGCGGAAAAATTGGAGAAAAAGTCTCTCTTTTCAGCATCCTGCTGAAATAAAACAACCACATGCTATAACAGAACCTTTGAAAAATCATCGAAAAGGCGAATGTCCCCCTCGGACGGCCCCTTATCATCCTCTTCCCCTCTGCCTGCCCCCCCGCTCCTTTTCCGCCCTCTTTCCCTCCATACCTTCCCTGTGGCCTTCCTTTTCCGCCATTGGCAAATGGTATTTGGCATTCCAGGAAAATCATAGCCTTTTCTTTCTTTTCTTCTAAAGTAACAAACTGATAATAAAGGAAAATAAAGAATCTTTATTATCAGTAAAAATAATTATTATTGACTTATATGTGAGAAGCGCCTATGTTCCCTACACACAGGGCATCGCTGTTTCCTTGCAACGTCCCAACCTCACCCGGCCAGCCGGAAAAAACAAAAGGAGGCAACCATGTCCAATGATCTGCTTACAAACAACGCCGGAGCCCCGGTAGTTGATAATGAAAATTCCCTTACCGCCGGGCCCCGCGGCCCCATGCTGCTTCAGGATACGTGGTTCCTCGAAAAGCTGGCCCATTTCGACCGTGAAGTCATCCCCGAACGCCGTATGCACGCCAAAGGCTCCGGCGCTTACGGCACGTTTACGGTCACCCACGACATCACCCGCTACACCAAGGCTTCCCTGTTCTCCCGGATCGGCAAGAAAACCGACCTGTTCATGCGCTTCTCCACGGTTGCGGGCGAGCGCGGCGCCGCCGACGCCGAACGCGACATCCGCGGCTTCGCCATCAAATTCTATACGGATCAGGGCAACTGGGATCTCGTGGGCAACAACACGCCCGTCTTCTTCCTCCGCGACCCGCTGAAATTCCCCGACCTGAACCATGTGGTCAAACGCGATCCCCGCACCAACATGCACAGCGCCAAAAACAACTGGGACTTCTGGACGCTCCTGCCCGAAGCGCTGCATCAGGTGACCGTGGTCATGAGCGATCGCGGCATTCCCGCGAGCTACCGCCACATGCACGGGTTCGGCAGCCATACTTTCAGCTTCATCAACGCCGACAACGAACGCTTCTGGGTAAAATTCCACTTCAGGACGCAACAGGGCATCAAGAACCTGACCGACGCCGAAGCCGAAGCCATCATCGCCAAGGATCGCGAAAGCCATCAGCGCGACCTCTATGAGCACATCGAAAAGGGCGATTTCCCGCGCTGGACCCTGTTCGTTCAGGTCATGCCCGAAGCCGACGCCGAGAAGCTGCCCTACCATCCCTTTGATCTGACCAAGGTCTGGTATCACAAGGATTACCCGCTCATCGAAGTGGGTGAGCTCGAACTGAACCGCAACCCTGAAAACTATTTCGCGGAAGTGGAACAGGCCGCGTTCAACCCCGCGAACATCGTTCCCGGCATCAGCTTTTCGCCGGACAAGATGTTGCAGGGGCGCCTCTTTTCCTACGGCGATGCGCAGCGTTACCGCCTTGGCGTAAACCACCACCTCATCCCGGTGAACAGATCCCGCTGCCCGTTCCACAGCTACCACCGCGACGGCCAGATGCGCGTTGACGGCAACTACGGCAGCTACACCAACTACGAGCCCAACAGCAACGGCGCGTGGAAGGATCAGCCTGATTTCTCCGAGCCGCCGCTGAAGCTTTCCGGCGACGCCGACCGCTGGAAGTATCCCTGTGACGACGCCGACTATTACGAACAGCCCGGCAAGCTGTTCCGGGTGATGACGCCCGAACAGCAGGAAGCCCTTTTCGGCAACACCGCCCGCGCCATGCACGGCGTGCCCCGTGAGATCCAGATCCGCCACATCTACAACTGCTCTAAGGCCGATCCCGCTTACGGCAAGGGCGTTGCCGACGCCCTCGGCATCCCTATGAGCGACGTGAAGCTGTAAGAGAGTGGAGGAAGAGAAGGATTGGGGAAGGGAGGGAAAACTTTTCTGAAGAAAAGCTTTTCCCTCCCTTCCCCAATAACATTCC
>NZ_DBMAFI010000112.1:0-6354 GCF_057864385.1 Bilophila sp.
TCTATATATTTACTTTCATTCAAAAGTAATAGTTTTTTTAAAATATTATCAATCTATACTATATTATGCACAGTCAGTTCATTGTATACTGTTTATACTACTAAAAAAATAGACACAGCTATTAATGTTACGATTTTTCTCACAGATGGAGAACAGCTCAAGGCAAAAAACGTCTTCATTTCCAAAGAATCTCTTGCCATCGTCCACCTCGACGAAGAAGAGATCATAATTCCTCTTTCGAGAATAAAACAAATCGAAAAAACCCCTTCTTCAAAGAAAAAAGCCCGTTAATTCACCACAGCCTGAGCTGCACCTGCGGCTTGGGCTGTTCCTTTACCTGCCGGGCGAGGATGCGCACATAGCGTTCCGTTACGCCGAGTTCGAGGGCGATGCGTCCCGGCGACTTCCCGGTTTCCAACATGCGGACGATCCTGTCCTTGAACGGCTCGCCCTTGCGCCTGTTCGGAAGCGTCACCCGGAGCCCCCCGAAGGCTGCGCAGAGCCTTTCCATGCGCTCCGGCCCGATGACGGCGGAAAGCGGGGAACCCGCAACGGGCTTGCGGGGAATGTACGTGGATACCCCGCCCACGGCCCTGCATAAGAGATCCGCGCCGTCGTCACCGATGGCTTCGGCCAGCTCCTCACGACTGACCCACGTCTCGCTCATTACGCCTCCTCGTGCTCCCCAAGCCAGAGCCGCAGGGCCGTCACCGCTACGTCGAGGGCCTCATCGCGGATACGCTCCGGGGACTCATGCTCAACGGCATGTACAAGCTCCCTGTACTCCTCCCCGATGACGCCAAGCGCGTGGTATCTGCCCTCCGCGAAAACAGGATGCTTTCCCCGCGCCTCGCCCATGCGCTTTGCCAACGCCGTTATCAGGCCATGTCCAGCCTGCACACTGCCCTTGCCAAGAATCAACTCCGCTTCCAGCGTATCCACGATTTCCCCTGCCTTCCGCCACGCCATTAGGCCGTGATCCGGTATGCGCTCAGGTTCCAGACGTTGCACAGCGAATAGCCGCCCATGTCACGGGCAATGCGATACACCAGCGTTCGGTACGGCTTTCCGGGGTTGTCCCCGATGTGCGGCCCAAACACGGCGATCTCCCCACGCGACGCATTCCACCACCTCAACCGTCTTGCGATGACTTGATCGAGGACGGCGGACACCTTCGCCAGCGCCTCGATCTTGCCCATGCTTTCGGGAATGACGATCTCAACCTGTACGGCCGTGCTCATGCCCCACCTCCAAACGTTTCATACTGCCACCCTGTCTTCCCTGCCTTCACAGCGAGGAACCGGAACCACGGATGCTGCGTTGCGGCGACCTTGATTTTCACGCGGGCGTCGTCTTCCCAATGCCCCTTGACCTCATGCAGCTCGATGCCCCCGTCAGCCCGGATCACGACGAAATCCGGCGTGTAGAACGTCTTGTCCGCAAGCCGCAGCTTCATAGCCTCATACGCCCACGCGACGACCTCGCCCGTGTGCTTCATCCCGTCCAGATACCCGGCATAGCGGGCCTCGGTCTGGTTCATGGCGTCGGTCCGGTACGTGCGGCCATTCCGGGGAAGGCGGGCCTTGCCGGAAAGCTGAGACTTGGGCAACGGGCTGGGACCGGGCTTTACCGCCTTGAGAAATTCCCGGTACTCTTCGGGGCTCACTGCTCCACCCCCATCTCCCGAAGCCCTGCAAGCTGCTCATCGAGCGGCGTGTCGGGACGCCCCTGCATCCGGGCATCCATTTTGCCGCGCATGTTGGCAAGGATCTTCGCGCACCAGTCGGTACCGAGTTCGCACCGCTCATCGAACGTCAACGCATTTTCCGGCAAGGCTTCGCGGTTCACGGCCGCCACCCGCTTCCTGGCCTCTTCCACCTGTCGCATCACGTCGGCAGGAACGGGGAAGAAGCTCAATTTGGCCTCAACCCGGCGTATGCCCTCGATGAACTCCGCATCGCCCACGTCAGCCAGCACGTCGCCCCAAGTCCTGACCAACAGCTCGAATTCCGCCTGCGCGGGCCTCGGCTGCCGATAGAGCACGAACGCCTTGCTGAGTTCCAGAGCCAAAAGCTGCAAGCTCGCCATTTCTGTACACCTCGTCGAGTTTCAAAACCTGTTCCGCAAAATCGCCGCGTTCCGCCGCTTCCACCTGCCTCGCCGTCATGGGACGGCTTAATCCCACGGCGGGGCTGGACCTGACGGCGTTGTTCTGCGCCTTGTCCATCCAGCCGTTGAGAAAACGCCGGATGCCGTTCTTCGTCTTCCGCTGGCGGGGATTGCTCAGGCACCACGCACGGGCTTTCCCGAATTCCCCCATGACGTTCACGCCGGGATAGGCGACGGCGTATTCACAGGCCAGAGAGACGGGAACGGGATATTCCGAGCCGTCGGCAAGGGGGATGAATGCGACGGGCCCCTCCTGCTCCGCCGGCGGATGCGCGGAGGATGCGCCAGCATCGCTCTGCGCAAGATGCGAAGCATCTGTCTTTCTCTCTTCTTTCTTCCCTTCTCCTCTTATCTCTTCTAGGCTGTTTCTGGTTGTTACAGGCCGTTTCATGGCGTTACATGGCGTTTCGTCGCGTTGCGCGCCGTTTCCATCCGTTTCTTTCTGTTTCTTCGCCCTGTGCTCCCTGACGCGCCCTGTGGAGCTTCCAGAGGGCTCTGGGTCCCGTTCCCGTTTCGGCTGACGCTGCTCCCATTTGCACACGCGGTACTCGTCGATCAGCCCCTTATCCTTAAGCGCCTGTACAATGGCACACGCCGCACCGTCGGGAAGGCCCAGGGAAACGTCCGCCCCCTCGCAGTCATACCCGTCGATGCACCCGCGTTCCTTCGATGCGCTGGCGCGCTCAAGGATTTGCGCCCATACCGCAATGACAAAGGCGACGGGCTGCCCTGAGCGCCGCGCCACAACCGCAAACTTGGGGTCTGTCGTCGACCCCTCAAACCATCGGAACCACTCCATCACATCCTCCCCCATACGGCGATCATGGACGGGAACGGCGCGGAAGCCGCCGCCCCTTCAAACTTCAAGCGTCCCTTTAAAAACCGGATTTCGGCTGCGGCCCGGCAGACGTGCTCGTGGAACCACGCCGTATCGGTACGCGCCGGGAGGAGCCCGACGACCAGCGCGCCACGTTCCGCTTCCCGGCGGGCCTTCTCGACCCATGCGCCGATCTCGCGGCCGTAGGGCGGGTTCATGTAGCAGCGTTCCCCGGCCCACGAGTGCGCGAGGCCGTCCACAAGGGCGTCTGGGAACAGGCGGCGGAACGTCGCTTCCCCCAAAACCCGCGGCGCGTGGGGCGGCACGCAGTACCGCCAGACCTTCGCCGACCACGGCACGGCGCATACGTCCAGCGTGAAATCGAACTCCAGATCAAGATTACGGAAGAACTCCCACGGCGTCGGCCAGTCGTCCCTGACGCTCGAAAAAAGGGCCGAGGCTACCACCATATCCCGCTCTCCTTCCGGCTCGCGCGCTGGAACCTGCGGACTTGCCGGCGGCGTTGCCGGGCCATGCGCTTTTTGTTGGCTTCGGCGGCGCGGTAGGCCGTCACAATGACGCAAGCGTCGCCCTGCCTTTCAGCTACGACTTTGAGCCGTCCATGAATCACGACATAGCGGTCGCCGTAGCGTTCCAAGCATCCCGAAAAAAGGGCATCAGCCACAAGCTGGAGGGAGATGCCCCGCTCAAGGCAACGGTCGAGCGCGTGGGCGGAAAAGGTGAGGTTCATTCGTCCCCCTTGACCGTCCGGCAGAAGGTTTCCCGGACTTCCTTGAACGCCCTGTCTTTGAGTTCGTCGAGCTGCGCGAGCGTGATCCTGCCTTGTCGGTAGAACTTGCAGCCTTCATGGAAGGCCACCAGCGGCGGGTAGTCCTGCAGCGCCTCGGCTTCGAGCGTCGGGGCGTCCGGCTCCTCATCGGCGGCGGACGCCAACGAGTACCCGAACCAGTTGGCAAGCTCCCGGAGCGGCCCATGCTCGCCGGTCGCTTCCATTACCCTGACCAGTTCCCACACCCGGAGCGTGGATTGCCCGTTGTTCGGGTTCAGGTCGGCGTAGACGGATGACTCGGATAACCCATGCCGCTCCCGCATCCCCGCGAACATTGCCCGGATGCCGCCGGGATACGTCCGGCAAAGCTGGTACGTCTTGGCTGCGACGGCCTGTAACAGTTTATTCATTTTGCAATTCCTTCCTGTGGGCCGCCGTGTTCCAGTAGCGGCATGGAAAAGCTCCACCTGCTCATCACCCGGCGCGACCCGGCGGTGCATGGAGGGGTTAGCGCGCCGGAGAGAAGATGAAGGCCACGGCGACCACGACGCCGACGGCAATCAAAAGGCTAGTCAGCATGGCGGGCCTCTTCGGGTTCGCTGGGAGTATTGAGGGAAGATAGTCGACGCATAGCTGCACGTAACGCATCGGCATTACTTGACGTAGTATCCCTTCGGCTACCTTTTACCAGCCTGTTTAGAAGCACAGGAGATACTCCTGCTTCTCTCGCAAGAGAAAGCTGAGTAACCTCATAACGACATAAAAAATCTTCGATTTCGATCACAATTGGTGCTTTCATGTCTCGATATTACCGATAGGAAATAAACTGGTCAAGACAAAAATTACCGAAGGGTTTTTACTTCAAAATTAACTAATGGTAATTTGATGCTATGGAAAATTTTTTTGACTCAGTTATGCGTGCTCTCAACAGCGCAAAGGAACAGTACGGAAGCGGTGCTGCACTCTCTGAAGCCTCGGGAGTAAGCACTGTGAATATTTCTCGCTGGACTAGAGGATCTAGAAGTCCTAAAGTTGAAGAAATTTCACCGATTATGGATATTATTGGTGCGCGTGTCATTCTTCCGGGTGACATCTATCCCCCCCCTGCAGAAGACACAACGCGCATAGCGTTATTGGAAGCTCAATTATCTAACTTGGCGAAAGAAAGAGATATTCTCAAGGCACAACTAGATATACTCAAAGAAGTTATGCGCCCCATAGCTTCCACTCAAAGCAGTTCCTCAGATCCTGACAAAAAGACAGCATAGGCCGCCCCCGCCTCCGCGAAATAAGGCGCGAACGGCGGCCCTCTGGATGTGTCATCATCTATGTCGAGTACAGATGAAAATTCGTACGTGGACCGAAGGGAAGAGAGCTACGAACATACACGTTACATTACATGTCATAAATTTCTAGAGCTGAGTTTGAGGAAATAATATTGTAGCAACCTGAACTAATTGTTTAGTTAATTCTTTTCAGGAGAAAAAATGAGTGGCGATAACATTACAAAGATAAAAAAAATAAATATTACAAAATTCAGAGCATTAGAAAATATAGACATAGAATTTGCCGACAGAATAACTGTAATATGTGGCAAAAATGGTATGGCTAAATCCTCAATACTTGGTATCGCCGCACAGTGCTTTAGCTTTTCTAAAGATTATACTCAAAATCCTCCAGTATCTTTAAAATTTAACACTCTTTCTGGAGATATTTTTAAATCTCAAATATCAGAGCACTTTAGACTATCTAAGTACGACTTATATGATAAACAAAAAATAAATATTGTTATATATGATGGTTATGAAAAATTACTACTCGACAAACTTGAATTAAGTTTTGTGAAATCACAAGATAGAGAATACCCTAGGCCAGTATTAAGAAATAATTCTACAAAATATAATCAAAATTCAAGCAGAAATGTAACTCATCCTGTAATATTTTTAAGCGTAAAACGGATGATTCCAATCGCACAAAGAGATTATAAGGAAAGAACTGATCCGTATATTAATATGAATAAAGAAGAAATATGCAAGATACTTAATAAAATACTTTTAAAGACAGATAGAGATAAACTCACAGCTACAGCAGGTACTCTTTCTTCTGTAGTAACTCATGGATCAAACTATGATTATACATCAGTTTCTGTTGGCGATGACAATGCAGGTCAGATTGTACAAGCTATTTTTTCATTCAAAAAATTAAAAGAGGAATATTCATGTTATCACGGAGGATTACTATTAATTGACGAAGCAGACGCCGGACTATTTCCTGCGGCGCAACAAGAATTTATTAAGATATTATCTAAATTATCAAAGGAATTAAATATACAAATAATTATGACAAGCCACTCTCCAACTTTGATTGAAAGTGTATACAATTTGTCTCAAAAAGATAAACAAAGTTATAAAGTCGCGTATTTGTCAGATACATACGGAAAAATATCTTTCCGTGACAATATTTCATGGCCGGAAATTATTGCTGATTTACGGGTTGAGGCAATCTCTGTTGCAGAAAACATAAAACTACCTACGATAAATATATATGTTGAAGATAAAGAGGCTTACGATTTTTTTAG
>NZ_DBMAFI010000113.1:0-5752 GCF_057864385.1 Bilophila sp.
TCATGGTATGTGGTTGTTTCATCTCCACCGCACGGTGAACATACAGGCTTTTTCTCCAGTTTTCCCCTTGGCGGAATCCGCAGCAAGGCATTTGGTTGGCTATTCCTTTGGAGCTTCAAGGAAAAAGTATCAGCCTTTTTCTATGGCACAGCCTTCCTTTCCTGTGGCGGGGAGGCGGCTAACGAAGAGGCACAGCGCCCCGGCCAACAACGTCCTTTTCTGTGGCGGCGAGAGGGCGGCACTGTTGCCATTCCCGTCATGAGGCTAGAGGCATGTCCGGCCTTTTTAGATTGCTTTGGCTGTGTCATGGTATGTGGTTGTTTCATCTCCACCGCACGGTGAACATACAGGCTTTTTCTCCAGTTTTCCCCTTGGCGGAATCCGCAGCAAGGCATTTGGCTGGCTATTCCTTTGGAGCTTCAAGGAAAAAAGCATCGGCCTTTTTCTGTGGCACAGCCTTCCTTTCCTGTGGCGGGGAGGCGGCTAACGAAGAGGTACAGCGCCCCGGCCAACAACGTCCTTTCCTGTGGCGGCGGGAGGGCGGCACTGTTGCCATTCCCACCATGAGGCTAGAGGCATGTTCAGCCTTTTTAGATTGCTTTGGCTGTGCAAGGTATGTGGTTGTTTCATCTCCACCGCACGGTGAACATACAGGCTTTTTCTCCAGTTTTCCCCTTGGCGGAATCCGCAGCAAAGGCATTTGGCTGGCTATTTCTTTGGAGCTTCAAGGAAAAAGCATCAGCCGTTTTCTATGGCACAGCCATTGCTTTCCAAGGCCCTGAAGGGGATAAGGGAAGAAGGGCACGCCGGAAACCGGAAAATATGGCCAAATCTATTCTCATCCCCTTGCCAAAAAAAAGAAGTTACGCTAGGAAAACGTCTGCGCCGCTTTCCGGCGCATGCCTGCCTTTTTCAATCACACACTATCCTCCCTATATTAATCAGCGTTTGATGCGGCTGTGCCGTATATGCTGTCCTGCCGTTCGGCAGGGCTCATAACGTCCGGCGACACGTCGGCGGACTTCCATTCACTCCCAAAACAAGTATCGGAACGTATGCGGAAGAAGAAAGTTGCCACGGAGGAGGTTCAGGAAGGCGCAACGATGAGCCTTACTGAGCTGAAGAACATGAGCATGTCCGTGCTCATGGAGCTTGCGGAAAAGTATGAGATCGAGAACGCCAGTTCCATGCGGAAGCAGGAACTCATCTTTGCGATGTTGCAGGCCTGTGCGTCCCGGAGCGGCGCCATTTACGGCGACGGCGTGCTGGAAATCCTGCCTGACGGCTACGGTTTTTTGCGATCCCCCCTGTCGAGCTATATGCCCGGCCCGGACGATATTTATGTTTCCCCCTCTCAGATCCGGCGCTTTTATCTGCGCAAGGGTGATGTGGTTTCCGGGCAGATCCGGCCTCCCAAGGAAGGCGAACGCTACTTCGCCCTGCTCAAGGTAAAGGAAATCGGCTTTGAACCCCCGGAAAACGCCCGCCACGTCGTTCTTTTTGACAACCTCACGCCCATTTATCCCGATCGCAAGCTGATCATGGAAAACGGCGAAAAAAATCTTTCCTGTCGGGTCATCGACCTCATGTCGCCCATCGGACGCGGCCAGCGCGGGGTCATCGTTGCGCCTCCCCGGACGGGCAAGACCATCCTGCTTCAGAGCATCGCCAACTCCATCAATGCGAACCACCCTGAAGTGTACCTCATCGTGCTGCTCATTGATGAACGTCCCGAAGAAGTGACGGACATGGAACGCACGGTCAAGAATGCCGAAGTCATCAGCTCCACATTCGACGAACCTCCGCAGCGCCATGTCCAGGTCTGCGAAATGGTGCTCGAAAAGGCCAAGCGCCTTGTCGAACGCAAGCGTGACGTGGTCATCCTGCTTGACTCGATCACCCGCCTTGGACGCGCCTACAACGCCGTGACGCCTTCATCCGGCCGTGTGCTTTCCGGCGGCTTGGACGCAAACGCCCTCCAGCGGCCCAAACGCTTCTTCGGCGCGGCCCGCAACATTGAAGGCGGGGGCAGCCTGACCATCATCGCCACGGCGCTCATTGATACCGGCTCCCGCATGGACGAAGTGATCTTTGAAGAATTCAAAGGCACCGGCAACATGGAAATCTATCTTGATCGCCACCTTGCCGAAAAGCGCGTGTTCCCGGCCATCGACATCAACCGCACCGGAACCCGCAAGGAAGATCTCCTTCTCCCCGACGACGTGCTCAAGCGCGTCTGGATCCTTCGCAAGATCCTTGCGCCCATGTCTTCCATCGACAGCATGGAATTCCTGCTCGACAAGATGCGCGGCACCAAGTCGAACGACGAATTCATCAACGCCATGAGCAAGTAAGCAAGGAATCGGGAAAAGCTTTTCCAAAAGAGAAGGTTCCCAGATTCCTTGGCTGTTTCCTCAAAAGAAAAACGCCGTTCCCCCACATGGAGGGACGGCGTTTTTTGGGGCTGTATCATAAAAACGGTCGATGCCTTTTTCCTTGAAACTCCAACGGGATAACCGAAAAAATGCCTTAGCCGTGGATACCGCCAAGGGGAAAACCGGAAAAAAGGCTGTATGTTTCACCGCACTGTGGAGATGGAGCAACCACATACCATAACAGAGCCTTTTCCTTTGAGGCGCCTCCAATCGCTGCCTGAATGGGCCGGCTATTCCGCGGCTTCCTTCTGGAGGCGGGAGACGAGCTTGTCCATGTTGGCGATGCTGGTGACCTTCCAGCTTTCTCCGGCAGGGCTCATGCCCAGATCGACCTTGTAGTCGCGCCCATTGCCGAAATCATGGATGGTTGCGGGAAGGATGACGCTGCCGTTGGCTTTGCGGGATGCGCCGCGTGGACGCAGCTCCTTGCGCCCTGTGGAAACATTGCTGAAAAGCGGTGCAAGCAGGCCTTTGGGTTTTGCGTCGGCTTTGGGCTTTCCGGCGAAAAAGCCGGACTCGATGCCCGAACGGGTGAATGTTCCGGCTTCTTGAACCAGCAATCCTTTGATCTGCTTCGCCATCGACGGATCCTGCACGGAGGCGACCATCAGGGCCAACATGGGGGGAAGGCCGGACGTATCGACCTTTCCGGCTTTTTGCAGCGCCGCAATCAGGGCTGAGGAACTTTGGTCGAGCAGGGCGTCCACATCGACGCGCCGTTCAAAAGCCGCCAGATCGCCGGCGTCGATGGCTGCCTGGATTTCCTTCAAGGCCGCCTCCGGTGTCTGGCGGGCCAGAGCGGGGGCCGTCATGAGCAGAAACAGCGGAAGGAAGAGCAGGAAGCGGAAGCGGCGGAAAATCATTGCGAGGCTCCTTGGGCGGCGGCCGCAGCGTCGAAGTGCCCCGCCAGATCGCGGAACAGATTCGCCGCCTGCCCGGCAGCCGCGAGTTTCTCCGGGTTATTGCGCGTGCGCCTATCGATCCATGAGGCGATGAAGAGCAGTGCGTCATCATCCAGATACCGGGCCTCAGGAGCCTGCTTGAGGGCCCGCACGAACGCGCCCTTGGCCTGTTCGCGGGCGATGACGGCCTGCTGGTACTGCTGGCCCTTGGCGGCCATCTGCTGGCGCAATGTCGAATATCTGGTCAGCTCGCCGTTGGAACGGGCTTCATCGGCGGCGAAGGTCAATTCGGAATATTGGGCGTTGGTGTCCACGACACGCTGGGCCGCGGCGCTGAGGCTTTCCATCTGGCGGTTGAAGTCGGGCATGGAGGCGAGCGCCTGCAATGCACCGGCAACGCCGCGGAATTGCCGGGCGTACAGCTTGAAGCATTCGCTCCGCTGGGCGGGCGAGAGGGTTTCGCCGCTCGGCAAGGGGGCCGCCGCGCTGCGGTTTACGGCTTCCATGAAGCGATCGACGTACAGCCGGTAAATAGCGTCCAGCATGCCCGGCGTGAAGAGGTGGTTCAGTGCGGCGGCACGTCCGGCGGGCAGGTCGTCGCCAATCCATGCGAGGCCGGTCATCCCCATCCCGTAACGGAGATTCGCTCCCTGCAGGCTTGCGGAAAGCCTTCCGCCCCGGCCCGGAGTCGCTGCGGGGACATAGTGGGAAACGAGCCAAGAAGCCAAATCGTCGATAAAGGCGATGCGCACGACCTGATCGTCCTTGCGCCCCGCATCGGGGGGGATCTGCTCTCCGGGAGCTATGGGGCCGCGTACTTCGGCCCCGCCGGGCTGTACCGGCCTCTGCTCCGCAAGCGCTTCATCCAGTTCGGCTGGCGTTTCAATGGGGGAACGGTATTTGGGCGGCGCACCAGGCAGGCTGTCTCCCGCGACGGCCCCAACATCAGGAGGGGAGGGCGGTGTCACCGTCTTGTTCATCAGATCAGCGGCAAGGCTGATGGCCGATTCGCCCAGCCTGGCCATGCGGTTGGAAAATTCTTCCCGCGCCTCCGGATCTCGGGCCAGCCAAAACCAGACCACCACTCCCGCGAGCAAGACAAGAATCAACAGGGCCAGCCCGTGATGTCCCTTACGCGACGGTTCCGTTTCGTGGCCATCGTCTTTATCTGTCCGATAGCGGTTCGGCTTGCTCATGCCACCCTCCAGAGTCTCTTCCCGGATCAAAACGGGCTGTGTACAGGTATCATACTCACTACAGAATATCCCATTTTGTCCGCTCTGTGAAGCTGTGCAGATGGGGGAGATCCAGCAATTGTACACGCTTTCTAACTGGTTGGATCACGGCAGAGGCCGGTATGCAAGATTCGCATCGCATGAAAAAGAATCATGCCCTGGGGGGTTGACTTCTTGAGAACCAATCCTGATACTTAACACCAAGGATAATGACACCCGACGCGCACGGCGCGGACACATTTTACTCCAAGGGAGCAAGCCAATGGGATGCTGCTGCAACAATACGAAAGACAATAAGAGCCAGACCCCTGACTGCATGGCCAGCAAGAGCACGGTTGTCACCACGCCCGAAGGCGAAGATGTCGAAGTCAGCTTCAACATGGGAACCGGCGAAGTGACTTATGGGAAAAAGGGCGGATGCCGCTCGGACAAGCCCGAAGGTACTTCCTCCTGCGGCTGCGGTTGCTCAAAGTAAGGTATGCGAACGGATCGCTTTTAAAACGGCCTAAAGCGGAAACGTCTCAAGCCACAAAAGGACGGAGGAAGAGCGGTAAGGTGAGCATCCCTTACTTGCTCTTCCTCCACTTTTGGGGAAACGGCTGATTGCTGGTACACGCAAGGAGAAACTCCCTTGCGTTTTTTTGTTTGGCTGCGTCATAGAAAATGGCTGATGCTTTTTTCCTTGAAGTTCCAAAGGGATAATCAGCAAAATGTCTTATCCATGAACTCAGCCAAGGGGAAAACTGGAGAAAAAAGCTGTATTTTCATCACGTTGTGGTGATGGAACAACCGCATACTATGACAGAGCCAAAAAATATAAGGCTGTGCCATAGAAAACGGTTAATGCTTTATCTCTTGAAATTCCAAAGGGATAACCAATAAAATCCCCCAGTCATGGAGCCCGCCAGCGGAAAATTGGAGAAAAAGCATATATTTTTCAGCATATTGCCGAGACAAAACAACCATGTGCCATGTCAGAGCCAAATATAAAAATACAGCATATCCAGCATGTTATATGGATACGCCAAAGCATTCCGTGCAAAGCCATCCCAATAGGCCCAGAGCGGCAACGTAACCAGCCATGAGCGGAAAACCTGAGAAGAGGGATTCGATAAGCGCGAAAGTCTTGGGAGGGGAAGGGGGGAGGTTTGGAGGGGGGAAGGGGAAGCCTTTCTCCAGA
>NZ_DBMAFI010000114.1:0-4969 GCF_057864385.1 Bilophila sp.
GCGTCTGGCCGTTGACGGTGACTCTTTCTGCGGACATTTGCCCGGCGGTGATGACATTTGCGTTGATCTCGCCGTCCATGGTCAAGGCGACACCGGAAATTGTATTTCCGCCGTCCTTGGAGAATCCCAGCCCACCTGTGGACATAATCCACATCCGGGTATTGGGCGTAATGGTGGGCGTATCTCGCAGGGTCCACCCGATGGGAAAGCCCTGTTCGTCCAGAGTCAGTTCATAATACCCGCCCTTTGCCCCGATGATCTTCTGCGTAGCGTTCTGCATGGCCTTGGTAAGGCCCTCATAAGCCCGCTTAATGCGCTGCTCTGTAGGGCTTTCCATGGCATAACCCGCGTCCTGTGGGGCGTAACTGTGCATCGTAGAGGACAGACCGCCGTACAGGTGGATTTCCTGCTGCATAACACACACGTCCAGCCACTCGCCGGTATCACCCTCCACCTGGATAACGTCTCCCACTTCAACAGACGGGTCGCAGCGCCATTTTACATCGCAGGGCTGAAAAGATATTTCCACCTCCGGCTGAATCAGGTCCGCAACGGCCTGGTTCATGTATGGGTTTGTTGATGTAATGCCCAATCCGGTGCCGGATGTAATGGGTTCATCTTCCGTGCCTGTGGTGAGGCTGGATACCGTGTACGGACCGTCTGCCGTGCGAGTCAGGCCGGACATGTACTGCTGCTCCCGGCTGACCCGGAAGGCGGTTTTTGCGTACCACTTGAACACCAGATTGCCGTCTCTGTCGAAGTGCGCGGACTGTCCGCACAGTCCAGCTAGCCACCCCAGCTGCTGTCGGATGGTCCCCTCAAACACAGACTCGATTGTCATATCCGGGAAAGTCACCGTTGGGGGAGTCAGGCCGCTTTGCGCACACAAGTCCGTCAGCATAGCGTCTGGTGTGGCGGGGAACTCAATTTGCGGGGTGTACTGCTCCGTCAAGGATGCCATCTGGTCATAGCCGGTGATTTCCCAACCGTACGCCAAATTATCCACGCCGTCTGCGGGGATGTAGTATCGGCCCAGGGGGACATATTCCACCCCAGACGCTGCGGTGCTTACACCAGCGATTGCCTTACCGGCCACAGCCTGACCGGCAATGGCTGTCGTGCCTGTATCACCACCAGGAACGTAGATGCCGATATACGGAACAAAGTACCCACCGGACAATTGCAACGGCTCGTCCGGCTTGTAAATACGGATTTTGCACCGCCCGGAACAGGCGGAGCCGACGGAGATTCCGTCTGAAGAATCAAACGCCGGTGTTGCGGTGATCTCCTGAACGTAGTTCCCGTCAAGCTCTGTCTGCCCGTTAAAAATCACCTTTGCCTTGATTTCGCGGCCATAATCCGCAAAAGCGGCGTGAAACGCGGTGGAGACATTGTACATGGCGTCACCTCTCCACGAAGTTCATGGACAGCCCGCCCCACAGCCATTTCCCATCGGTTTCGGGCCGCATGATCGGCGATGACCGGTCGCCTACGTAGCACATCATAGTGCGGTCGGTGCCGGTCATCGCGTCGGGGTATGTAAGGCTGAAAAACACATCGTCCACGGCTTGCAAAAGCTTGGCCATTTCAGCAGAGACGAGTGGCCGCCAGGAGCATTCCAGCTTGCGCTTCACGGCCACGCGGTCGCGGAACATATCGCCGTTCTGGTTTCTGCCGGTCCCATCTGCGTCTAGGTCGGAAATGTTCCATTTCAGTTCATCCGGGGCCGGGAGAGATACCACCGCCCCGGATTTCTTTGTTACCTTAAGTACTTCCATGCGTCACCTCACGTCAGCAGCGGGCTTTTGCCGTTCATGCGCACCTGGGAGTTGTTTTCCCGCACCATCTGCCGGAACATCTCCTTGCCGTCCATTTGGACAATGATGGTAATGGGCCGGTCGCTGCCTTGCCCTAGCACCTCCGCAACGGCCTG
The DNA here is from genome assembly GCF_057864385.1 of Bilophila sp. Lineage (NCBI taxonomy): Bacteria > Pseudomonadati > Thermodesulfobacteriota > Desulfovibrionia > Desulfovibrionales > Desulfovibrionaceae > Bilophila > Bilophila sp. The sequence continues at coordinate 1,934 of NZ_DBMAFI010000114.1, forward strand.
TTTGATGGTGTCCAGGGGGGCCTCAATGTTGGTTCCGTGCTTCTGGTCGCCCAGTACGGCCATAAACTCGCGGTTAGGCGGGATGACCGCACCCTGGGCCAGTTTGGGGATTTGAAGTTCGTTGATTTTCGGGATGTTGACGCCAATATGCTTGCCACCAAGCCCCGGCACCCAGCCTGGGACTGTGAAGCTGATTTTATTCGCCTTGTCGATCAGCCAGTTCAATGCACGGATAATTGCATTGATGGCTGATGCCCACGTCCCCTTGATGGCTGTTGATATGCCGTCAAAGATATCTTTGATACCCTCCCACGCTTTGTCCCAGTCGCTCGTAAACGCACCGGAGAGGAATTTAACGATTCCCGTGAATATCTTCTTAATGGCTGCCATGGCGTTGCCGATAAAATCCTTGATGAAAGTGAATGCTCCCGTGACCGAGCTTTTGATGAACTCGATGATCCCATGGAGCTTCCCGCCAGTCTTCTCATCCAGCCAATCCAAGAACGACAGGAACATGTTTTTGAGCGCATCCACAATGGAAAACAGAACGTTTTGCAAGCCCTTGAAGATTTTTTCGATGCCGCCGATGGCACGGTCAATATCCCCGGTGAAAATACCCGCGAAGAAGGCCACAAACCCATCCAGCATGGTTTTGATTCCGTCGACGAACTGCTCTGTATCGCCGTAGGCGTTCACCACAGCCACAAGCAGGGAGGCGATTGCGGCAATCAGGAGCGGAATCCAGGACCCTGTGAGCACAGCAATTCCCAAGCCACCAATCATCAGACCGGCGACGCTCATCAGCGTGTTTTCCAGGTTCATGCCGGCCTCCATCATGTCGTGCAATGCAGCGACCAGCAGGGCCGCCCCGGATACTACCAGTCCAATGCCAGCGCCCACCTTGCCAAACGCAAGAGCGAGGCCTCCGGCAAGTGCCGCTGCGCCCGCAAGAGATCCGAGTAAGTTTTTCCAGTTAACGCCGTCGTTCCATGCGTCAGACAGGCTTTCCCACAAAATGATTAAACCGCCAACAGCAATGAGAATGCCGCCGAGTTTTGTTAAAATCTTTCCCAACGTTCCGGGGAGAGAGCTGCCAAGTTTCCACAGGGCCAACCCTGCGGCAATTAGCATGACCGCATCAGCAATTTTCTTGAGCTTGTCGTTGATCTCGTCCATGTAGCTAAAGTCAGGCGTGATCGCGTCAGCGGATGCACCGCCGCCCGCGTTATCCGCGGTATCGGTGGAAATCTGGTTGATCTCATCAAACGCCGCAAGCTGTCCAGCAGCTTTTTTTGCTGCATTTCCGGTTCCCTTTAAAGCATTTGTTTGCTTATTAAGAGCCTTTGCGGAATCTGCTGTTGCTTTGACGCTCTTGCCAGAAATAAGCGCCACAAGGCGCGTGATCTGCAAGACTACTGCCGTAATTACTTTTACAAGCAGTGTAAAGGCGGGGACAATTACGCTTACAAGAGGCTGTGCCAGTGTCAAAAGCGCTCCTTTAAGCTGCGCAATGGATTCTCTTGCATCGGAGTTTACCATTACGACATTTTTTGCCCAGTCGCGCACTTTTGTTAATGCTTGGGTAATAACCGTAAAAACAAGGGCACTGCGGACAACAGATTTTACTCGCTGTCCAAAAACTTTCATGGAATCTGCCGCCGCTTCGGTTGCGTTGCGCAGTCCAGCACCTTTGGATCGTCCATCGATTTGTCGTGATAATTCAACCGCCTGCGTTTTCGCGTCGGAAATCTTATCGCCGGTTTTGTTGAGCTTTTCGTTGAGCTTGTCAATGCTATTTGCAGTTTTGTTGAATTCGCTTTGCAGCATTCGCACGCGCTCGGCCTGCTCGGACACGTCGATTTTTTCATACGTGCCTTTTGGCGCTGTGCGCATATCGGCAAGCACCTGTTTTGCCGCATCCAGCTCTGCGCCGATGTTGCGCAGCCGGTCTTCCATCGGCGTTTTTTGGGCGCCGAGCCGGTTAAATTCCTTTTGCAGGGATTCGATGTTGCTTTTTACTTTGTTCAGCTCCTGATGGAGTTTTTTATCGCTAATAGTCGCTTCGAATACGATTTCACCGTCAGCCAAAAAATCACCTCCGTATTATGGGCTTTTGTTGGCGTTTTTGCCTAACCACACATTGATGGTATTGGTCTCTTCCTCGGCCAGCGTCCGCTTTAAGTCAATAATGCGCCGATTTTCGCGGTAAAACTCACGGTCGGCTTTGTCAAGTGTTTTCCCTTTGGCCTTTAGACTTCGGATGCGGACGATATTCGCAAACAGACAATCTCCCAGCTCGTAGTACGCCGAAACGAAAGACCACCAGTGGAAATAGGACATTGCCCGCACTTCCCGCCCAACAACACGATTGATGGGGGAAACGATGTATTGAAAATCCTGCTCCCAGTCCATCAATTTAGGTCGCTTGCGATTATCGCCCTCGTCACCGCAGTCGAGAAACCATGTCATCTGCTTCATGGCTTCTGGAATGTGCTCATCTGGCATTTTTAAGAAGTCCGGATAAAAGATATCCAGAGCCGCAAGCGCTTTCTGCTCGTTGGTCAGATCGGCCGCAGCAAATACCGCCAGCACGTCCAGTGCCGCGCGATAGTCCGAGCGAATTTCATAGTCAACGCCGCAGACGTTCAGCGACGTTGGAAGATCGTACATCATTTACGGTATTTCTGTGTATACTTGCGGATTTTCTCATCGGCAAGCGCCTGTTCGCGCTTTACTGCCTCGTCAAACTGTTCGATAATGGCGGTCATAAAGTTCTGCCAAACCGGCGCACCGTTGGCCGCGGAATAGGCGTTGACGCTGCCAAAAAGCGTATCGGCAATGTCCTGCCCGAACAGGTCATTGATGATGCTGCGCATTTCCTTGTCAAGAGAATCAACCATGTCGAAAAGCTCATCATTGGGGATATCCTTTTCAAGCGTCTTTGCGCGGGTCTCCTGCTTCTTGCGCAGATCATCAAACGTTTTGTATGCTTTCTTTGCGAAGTTGACATCCGCAGGGTTAAAGTACACCGTTACA
>NZ_DBMAFI010000114.1:4979-5429 GCF_057864385.1 Bilophila sp.
GAATCAAAAGTGAGTTCCATATATTCCTCCAAAATGAGGGCTGACAGACGCCAGCCCTCTATTTGTTATTCGCCCTCGGTAAAAGTGACCGTATTGCCAGAGACAGCGGCGGTGCCGACCGTGCGCGTGCCGCCAAGCGTCACGTCGATAGGCATACCGACAAAGCCGCCGCCCTCGCCGCCGAGGGAAGAAGGCTTAACCATGCAGGACGAATAACGCTCCGCAAATACCGCAGTCTTTGCCGTGCCTGCATAAGCATGGACAATCAGCACGTCCTGATTCGCCAGCGCCGCCGCGTTCTGCTCCTTGACCGCAAGGTTCCAAACCTTGACGATGGCAGGGTCGCCAGCGTCCAGATTAGACGGGTCAAAGGTCTGCGTGATAATGGGTTTCTTCATGGTCGTGCGCGTCGTTCCAAGAATATCTTTCGAGGAATCCTCCTGCCAATCA
>NZ_DBMAFI010000115.1:0-5211 GCF_057864385.1 Bilophila sp.
CTTCCTTATGCAAATAGAAACGTAACTGCAAAGGGTAAAATTGCCCTAAATCTCGATACTCTGCCGGTGGCATTTTATACATGGCCTTAAATGCAGAGGTAAAAGCCTGTTGGCTTTCATAGCCACAAATTAAAGCAATATCTATAATGGATTTTTTGGAAAAAACCAGAAGTTTAGCTGCCTCTGTTAGTTGCCGCCTGCTCACATAATCATGGATCGTCATGCCTACTGTTTCGGTAAACATACGGTGCAGATGATATTTTGAATAATGGACAGATGCTGCAACTGTGTCAAGCTCTAATTTTCCATCGAGGTGATTTTCAATAAAATCAATGACCGTTTCAATGCTGACAACTTTTTGGACTTCCATGCGCGTTCCCTCCTTTCCACAGAAAGATTATCAGAAATCAACATCACAGTTTTAATAATTCTTGCGGTGTGTCGCATACTGCATCTTATTATAGTCTCTTAACGAAGATAAATCAAAGCAAGATATGAATTATAAAGTTTAATTCACCTGCATATAACAACATTCCATTGGGCAAATATGAATTATACAATGTAAATGGGTGATATTATATGGCGAAAGTAGAAGATTGCCCCGGCTTTGAAACTTTCGGCGCGGATGTAAAGGCTGCGCGGAAAGCCCGGCGTCTGGCGCGTAAGGCGCTGGCGGAAATGGTAGGTATTGAGTGGCGGTATCTCGCCAACATTGAGAATAAAGGGACGATCCCCAGCCTCCCGGTCGTGATCCAGCTTATCAAGACCTGTGGGCTTCCTGTGGAACGGTATTTCAATCCCGAAGTGCTGCGCTCGGAAAGTGAGCAGCGTCAGCGGGTCGGCCACAAGCTGAAACTGTGTCCCGAAGAATACCTGCCGATCATCGAGGGCGCGATTGACGGGGCTATAAAAATTGAACAGCCAAAGAAGAAAGAAACGGGGGATGCCTGAAAACCATCCTCTGTTTTCTTTTGTTTGCGAGGGGCGCAAAAGCGTCCTTTATTTTTTTGCGCCTTTTTTCTGGAAAGTTCCTGTTTTGCGGGTAGTTTGGAGCTTTCCGAAGGTACTTATAGCGGAGAAGAACAAAAACAGCAAGCATAGGAAGTGTAGCCACACTTCCGAAAACGCACCATCCCGCCCCTGCGGGCCGTCCGTTTTGCTTGTTGGGGAAATCCCCAAACCCCTTTGCCGGAAAGGAGCGTGAAACGCAATGGCAAACCGAAAGCGTCAAATCGTGCTGCGCGTCCCGGTGACGCCGGAAGAACGGGCCATCATCCAGCAGAAAATGGCCCAGCTCGGCACAAAGAATTTCTCGGCCTATGCCCGGAAAATGCTGATTGACGGGTATATCGTCCACATGGACACCAGCGACATCCGGGCGCAGACCGCAGAGCTGCAAAAAATCGGCGTCAACATCAACCAGATTGCGCGGCGTATCAACAGTACCGGGGCTGTGTACGCGCAGGACGTTGAGGACATCAAGGGGGCGCTGGCACAGATATGGCAATTACAAAGATCCATCCTATCAAAGTAAATCTGAAAGCGGCCCTTGACTATATCGAAAACCCGGACAAGACGGACGATAAAATGCTGGTATCGTCCTTTGGCTGTTCCTACGAAACGGCGGATATTGAATTTCAAATGCTGTTAGATCAGGCGTTCAAGAAAGGCAACAATCTGGCCCACCACCTGATACAAGCCTTTGAGCCGGGCGAAACCACGCCGGAGCAGGCCCATGAGATCGGGCGGCAGCTTGCCGATGAAGTGCTGCAAGGCAAATACCCCTATGTGCTGACTACCCACATAGACAAGGGCCATCTGCATAACCACATCATTTTTTGTGCCGTGGATATGGTACAGCAGCGCAAGTACATTTCCAACCGGCGCAGCTACGCCTACATCCGGCGCACCAGTGACCGGCTATGCAAGGAAAACGGCCTGTCCGTCGTGAAGCCGGGCAAGGACAAGGGAAAGTCCTACGCCGAATGGGACGCCCAGCGCAAGGGAAAGAGCTGGAAAGCCAAACTGAAAATTGCCATCGACGCCGCTATCCCGCAGGCCAAAGACTTTGACGACTTCCTGCGGCTCATGCAGGCGCAGGGCTATGAAATCAAACCGGGCAAATTCGTTTCTTTCCGCGCCCCCGGTCAGGAACGCTTCACCCGCTGTAAGACCTTGGGTGAGAATTACACCGAGGAAGCCATCACCCACCGGATCAAGGGGCTGGCCATGGACAGAGGCCCGAAACGGAACGCCACAAAGGAAATCACTTTGCGGATTGATTTGGAGAACAGCATCAAGGCCCAGCAGAGCGCGGGCTATGCAAAGTGGGCGAAAGTCCACAACTTGAAGCAGGCCGCCCGGACGCTGAATTTCCTGACCGAACACGGCATAGACGACTATGCGGCGCTGGAAAGCAAGGTGGCCGAAATCAGCGCGGAAAACGACGAGGCCGCCGCTGCGCTGAAAGCGGTGGAACGCCGCCTGTCCGATATGGCGGTGCTGATAAAGAATATCTCCACCTACCGGCAGACCCGGCCCGTGGCGCTGGAATACAGAAAGGCCAAAGACAAGGTCGCGTACCGGCGCGAACATGAAAGCCAGCTTATCTTGTATGAGGCAACGGCAAAAGCCATCAAGGACGCAGGCGTGACAAAGCTCCCCAATCTGGCCGCCCTGAAAGCCGAATACCGAAAGCTGGACGAGGAAAAGGAACGGCTGTACCAGAAGTACAGCGAAGTGAAAAAGGAACTGGCCGACTACGGCATCATCAAGCAGAATGTGGACAGCATTTTGCGGGTGACGCCCCATCAAGAAAGGACACAAGAGCTATGAGCATACCGAGAATGAATTACCGGCAGTACCGCAAGGCCCGGAAGCTGACGCATGAGTGCTGCAATTACTGTGACGGGAACTGCCTGCTTTTGGACGATGGAGAGGAATGTGTGTGCGTCCAGAGCATTTCCTATTCGCTGCTGTGCCGGTGGTTTCGGGCCGCCGTCCTCCCGCTGGACGCGGCCCTGTGCGCCGAGATCAGCAGGAGCCGGGACGAGGTGAAACGCTGCGTCGAGTGCGGGGCCGTGTTCACGCCGAAGTCCAATCGGGCCAAATACTGCCCGGATTGCGCGGCGCGAGTGCGCCGGAAGAAAGAGGCCGAACGGCAGCGGCAAAAATACTGGCAGCTTTCCGGGAAATGAGCTGCACCAGAGGTAGATTTTTTCAAAAAGATACGATAGACTATAATTATCCCCGCGAAAGAGAGGTACATAGCAATGGGCGAATTGATAAATACTGACGCGATCCAGCTATTTGAAGATAAAAAAATCCGCACCGCATGGGACGAAGAACAAGAAGAATGGTACTTTTCCATTGTGGACGTTATTTCCGTTTTGACCGGCACAGAAAATCCCCGCCGGTATTGGAGTGACTTAAAGCGGAAGCTGAAAAAAGAGGGTGCGGTTGAGTTGTACGAGAAAATCGTACAACTGAAAATGCTGTCCTCCGATGGGAAAAGGTATAAAACTGACGTTGCCAATACAGAACAGCTATTGCGGATTATCCAGTCTGTCCCTTCCCCGAAAGCCGAGCCGTTTAAGGCGTGGCTGGCAAGGGTGGGCCGGGAACGGATTGACGAAACCATTGACCCGGAACAGGCCATTGACCGGGCGTTAGAAACCTATCTGAAAAAAGGCTATTCCGAGGAATGGGTACATCAGCGTCTTTTGGCAATCCGCATCCGCAATGAGCTGACAGACGAGTGGCAAAAGCGCGGCGTGGAAAAGGGAAAGGAATATGCAATCCTGACTGACGAGATTTCCCGCGCATGGTCGGGCATGACGACCCGGCAGTACAAAAAACTGAAAGGCTTGAAAAAAGAAAACCTCCGGGACAACATAAGCGATCTGGAACTGGTTCTGACAATGCTTGCCGAAGCTACTACAACGGAGATTTCTAAAACCGTAAAGCCCGCTACTTTTTCTGAAAATCAGAAAGTGGCGCAAAAAGGCGGTTCGATTGCGGGAAATACCCGGAAAGAGATTGAAGATACAACAGGAAAGCCGGTGATTACTTCCCAAAACGCCAAAGACTTCCGGCAGCTTATAACAGATATTGTAGAGGACGCCGCCGCCATGCCAGAGCAAACAGAGGAAAAAGACGACAACAAGGATGAATAACGCCTACATTCTACGCAGTTAGGCCGCTGAAAGGCCCGCCGCAGCGGGCTTCTGGCGAACGATTGACGGGGCGGCAATAGGATTTATCCAATCCCCGCCGAAACTGGCTTTGAAATGCGTAGAAAAAAACATAAGAAAGCGCCGGACGCGGCGGCCTGCTGGCCCTGCGCCCAGCGCTTTTTATGAACCAAATAGGTGAGAACAACTTGTTATTTCACATAGATTTCTGAAATGGTATCTTCCACACCATTGATCTGCAATCTTACATGGATTTTTCCGTTTTCAAATTCACTCAAAGAATACTCTAAAGGTTCGGAAAGATTTGTGACATCAAAGGATTTTGATACATCACCCTGTACCAGCCACAAAATAAGTGATGCTCCGTCAGGAACCGTTCCGCAAGAAATATCGGCGTGAAGCATTTGAGTGTTTGCATCCTCAATCATCATGTTTTGCTCTTTTACAAATCCGTCACTGGCACTTCTAAAATCCAACTTCCAAACACCATTCAGATAAGTGTCATAATTCATGCTGATTGTTCCCAAATTCCAAACTCGGTCGTTCGACGTAACATCCGTATTTACACCATTTCCGGTAGCAGCACTGATAATAAACCCTGTCAGGCAGACCAACATAAGCACCATACTGATAATACCGGCAACAATAAATTTTAAGTGGTGAGTTTCCTGTTTAACCATAACGCCATTATCCTCCTTGTTTTCAATATGCGTTCCGCATTCTTCACAATATTTTGCTTTCAATGAAATTTGATGCCCGCAGGCAGGACATGTTGCTTTTATCTCTGAACGGCGCAGAAAATAAATCAGCAAGCCAATAAAAGGAGTTGCGATAAAAACTACAATCGCCCACAACACCGGGTCATCGCCCCGCTTTTTACAATCCTGATATACCCATGCTGCAAAGAAGCCACAAGTACATAAGGCGAAAAGAATAAAGCAAAGAAGCAGAATGGGAAGCATCATGGAAAGGCCGCTAAAGCCATCGCTTTTCAGAAAATACAGTCCAAACCGCAGAA
>NZ_DBMAFI010000116.1:0-4976 GCF_057864385.1 Bilophila sp.
ATATTCTATTCTTTGAATTTGAAGAAATAAAAAAGAAAAGGTTATAACATAGCCTTTTCCTGTTCAATTTTGGGTTGTGTCCTAGGTTGTGTTGTCAATTAGATATAATCTATTGAGACTATTTGACTGTTTTTTTAGACTACAAAATATTATTTTAAATAATTTCAAATGATTATATAACATGGCGACACAGCGTAGAAAATGGTTGATGCTTTTTCCCTTGGGGTTCCAAAGGAATAACCTGCAAAATTCCTTAGTTATGGATTCCAACAAGGGCAAAACTGGAGAAAAAGGCTGTATTTTCTCACCGTGCTCTGGAGATGAAACAACCACATACTATGTCAGGGCCGAATTTTTTCATGGTATTTGCCTGTAATGAGAAAGACGAGATCCCCTCGTCTTTTTTTGTGTACAACCGGGAGACGGACGCCTCCGAAACGGAATGACGCGCTTCCCGTTTTGTCATTGACCCGGATAAAAGTCTTTGGGGGGGAGGGGCCCCTTTCTCCAGAAAGGGGCCCCTCCCCCTCCAATTCCCTCTAAAAAGATTCTTCGACAACAAGATCCGCCAGCGGCTTGCGGCTCGTGTGCCGCTCGGACGGGTGCGCATTTTCCGCCGCGTAGCCGATGGAGAGGATGTGCTCAGGCTCGATGCCTTCGGGGATGCGGAAAAGCTCGCGGATAACCGAGGGATCGAAACGGGTCATCCAGCAGCTTCCCAAACCCAGATCGGCAGCCTCCAGAAGCATATGCGTCGCCACGATTGCGGTGTCGGTGTCGACCATGCCCTTGCCGTCGTAGGGGCGTACCCACGCTTCGGAAGGGACGCCGCAGACGATGATCGCCAGAGGGTAGCCTTGCACGTTGGTGCATTTGGAGAGCTTCTCCAACCCTTCGGCTTGCTGTATGACGAGAAACTTGTGCGGCTGGTTGTTTTTTGCCGTGGGGGCTGCGCGCCCCGCCTCAAGGATGCGCTCAAGCTTTTCCGCCTCAACGGGCTTGGGGAGATAGGAGCGGACGGCGTATCTTTTCTGGGCAAGGGAAAGGAAATCATTCATGGTAAACCTCCAAAGTCGTTTGCCTGTACTATAGGGGTATGATTCCTTATTGCAAGTACGCACATTTTTATCCTATAGTCACTAAAAAGATACTGAAGGGGCGGCCTGTGGCATGAAGCAGATCAAACCGCACTATGACTGCTCGCTGGAGCTGGCGATGGAACTGGTGGGCGGCAAATGAAAGCTCGTCCTTTTGTGGCAACTGTTGGGCGGGGCCAAGCGGTTCAGTGAACTCAAGCGCAAGTTGGGGGACGTCACCCAGAAGATGCTGACCCTCCAGCTCCGCGAACTGGAGGCGGCCGGGCTGCTTACCCGGACGGTTTATCCGGTCATCCCGCCCCATGTGGAATATTCGCTGACGGAGAGGGGGATGGAGCTTGCCCCAGTGTTGCGGGGCTTGTGCGCATGGTCGGGAAAATACGCCTTGGAGAAGGGCATCACGCTTGCCGCACCGCCGCCCTCCGGGGATGGAAAGGATTTGCCCGGCGCGGCGGAATCTTTGCCGGAAGCTTGACTTTTGGGATAAAGATGGGTAACGCTCTGGGGCTTGCAAATTGTGAAGTCCCTGCATCACGGAGAAGTTCATGTTCGAAAGTTTGTCTGACAGGTTGTCCAGCGCGTTCCGCTCCCTGAGCGGCCGGGCGCAGCTCACCGAGGAAAATATCCGCGATGGCCTGCGTGAGGTGCGTCTCGCCCTGTTGGAAGCCGACGTCAACTTCAAGGTCGTCAAGGAGTTCGTGGAGCGTGTGCGCGAGCGCGTGCTCGGTCAGGAAGTCGAAAAAAGCCTGACCCCCACGCAGCAGCTCGTCAAGGCTGTGCATGACGAACTCGTTACCCTGCTCGGCGGCGAAACCACCGAACTGAACCTGCGCGGCGCGCAGCCCGGCGTCATCATGATGGTGGGCCTTCAGGGTTCCGGTAAGACCACATCGGCGGGCAAGCTCGCCAACCTGCTGCGCAAGCAGAAAATGCGGCCTTACCTCGTTCCCGTGGACGTCTACCGTCCCGCCGCCATCGATCAGCTCCGCACGCTTGCCCGGCAGCTCGACATCCCCTGCTTCGCTTCTTCGTCGGACATGAAGCCCGTGGACATTGTCCGCGCCGCGCTCGAAGACGCCAAAGAGAAGCAGTGCACCGTGGTCATCCTCGACACGGCGGGCCGCCTGCACATCGACGCCCCGCTCATGCAGGAACTGGTGGACATCAAGTCCGCCGTACAGCCGCAGGAAATTTTGTTTGTGGCCGACGCCATGACCGGTCAGGATGCCGTGACCGTGGCCGAAGCCTTCAACAAGGATTTGGCCCTGACCGGCGTGGTTCTGACCAAAATGGACGGCGATGCCCGCGGCGGCGCGGCCCTGTCCATCAAGTCGGTGACGGGCGCTTCGGTCAAATACGTCGGCGTCGGTGAAAAGCTTTCCGATCTTGAGGTGTTCCATCCCGAACGCGTGGCGGGGCGTATCCTTGGCATGGGCGACATGCTCACGCTCATCGAAAAGGCGCAGAGCTCTTTCGAGGCGGAAGAAGCCGAAGCCATGGCCAAGAAGCTGCAAAAGGCCACGTTCGATTTTGAGGATTTCCGCACCCAGATGCGCCGCATGAAGAAGATTGGGTCTCTGGAAAGCATTCTCAAACTTATCCCCGGACTTGGCGGCCTGACCGCCAAGCTCGGCGATCTGAAGGTCCCGGAACAGGAAATGGCACGCACTGAAGCCATCATCAATTCCATGACCATGAAAGAGCGCCGGAATCCGGATCTTATCAACGGCAGCCGTCGGCAGCGCATCGCCGCCGGTTCCGGCACGACCGTGGCACAGGTCAATCAGGTTTTGCGCCAGTTCACCCAGATGCGTCAGATGATGCAGCAGGTGATGAACCCCAAAGCCAAGGGCGGCAGGCCGAAGATGCCTCCGTTGCCCAAGGGGATGGGGGGAATGGGCGGTTTGCCCGGCATGGGAGGGCTCCCCGGTATGGGCGGCCTTTCCGGGATGGGTGGTTTGCCCGGCATGGGCGGACTCCCCGGTATGGGCGGGATGCCCGGCTTGCCCGGAGCTCCGGGCAGCGGTAAGTCCGCCACGAAAAAGAAAAAGGCGGAAAGGCAGAAGCGCAAGAAAAAGCGTTGAGCCTTTTCCGTTTGCGGGCCGCGTCGGCACCCGGTCGGTTATTCCCCGGCCGAAAGGCTGGTGGCGAGTTTCCGGCCCAGTCGTACAGGTCGCAAGGCATTTTCCCTTGTCCTTGAGCAACAACTTTATACGATACCAATAGGAGAGTTCCAATGTCCGTTAAACTGAGACTTACCCGCATGGGCAACAAGAAGCGTTCCTTCTTCCGCATCGTGGCCGCCAACAGCGCCAGCCGCCGTGACGGCCGTCCGCTGGAGTTCCTCGGCTACTACAATCCGCAGGTCAGCCCCGCCGACATCAAGATCGACACCGACAAGGTGCAGAAGTGGATGGATCTCGGCGCCGAGATGAGCGACACCGTGCGCTCGCTCATGAAGCAGTACGCGAAGAAGGCCGACGCCTAGTCCGCCTTTCGGTTGTCCGGCTTTTCAGCGACCCGGTCGGCCTCTGCGGGTCGGATCGGGTCGTTTGTTTTTCTCCGTTGATGTGAAAAGGGCGGGAAGCCCCATCTTCTCTTTGCCCGCATGTGCTGCCGGGCGGAGAGGCTCCGCGTCACAATTCCGGCGGCATGTTTGGTGAATACCGTTTTCCCAAAAAACTCTGCCGCTGAGAGATGTTTTCCCTCACCGAACAGGGCAGGTACGCTATGAAAGATTTTGTGGAATTTGTCGCCAAAGGGCTTGTGGACAAGCCCGAAGACGTGCAGGTCGTCGAGGTGGAAGGGGAGCAGGGGGCCGTCCTTGAACTGCGCGTTGCCAAAGAAGATCTCGGCAAAGTGATCGGCAAGCAGGGCCGAACCGCCCGTGCGCTCCGTACCCTGCTCGGCGCGGCCTCTTCCAAGGCCCACCGCCGCGTCATGCTGGAAATCGTGGAGTAGTCCGTGGCGGAACAGCGCAACATCCCGGCCGATCTGGTCGAAATAGGCACGCTCGCCCGTCCCCACGGCATCCGTGGGGAAATCCGCGTCAATTACTATGCCGATTCGCTGGAGCTTCTGCGCGGGGACGTGGTGTATCTTCAGGCCGGGAACAAGCCTCCCAGAAAGATGGAGATCGATACCGTCCGCATGCATCAGGGGATGCCGCTGATCCGGTTCGTCGAGGCCCCCGATCGCACGGCCGCCGAATTTCTGCGCGGCCAGACGCTCCTTATCCCGGAATCCGCCTTGCCGGAGCTTGATGAGGATGAGGTCTATCTGCACGATATGCTCGGCCTTTCCGTGGTGCTTGACGCAACGGGGCAAAAGCTTGGCGTGCTGGATCACGTCCTTTTCCACGGCGAACAGGAAATTTGGGCCATCCTCACGCCGGAAGGCAAGGAAATTCTGCTTCCCGCCGTACCCGAATTTGTCGCGGACATCGATCTCGATACTGAGGTTATCCGCATTACCCCGCCCGAAGGATTGCTCGAACTCTATATGTGATGTGTCTTTCAGGCGGTTCCGCACGTTCCCGCTTTTGCTGTCAGGGGATTCTCTGGGAAGGGGCCTTTCAGAAAAGGCGAAGTGGCGTCAGAAAAGTGAATGCATGAAAAGGCCGTCCGGAAGGGCGGCCTTTTTGTATGGATTCAGCCCGTTGAGGACGCGAAGTGTCCGAAATAAGAAAGCAGCCGCTATGCGGGTGGAGACAACAGTTACACAAAAAACACCTTTTCGGTACGATGAAGTTGTTCAAGCCCATCGTACCATAAATGGAAAGGCTGTGTTTAAGTTTGTGGTTGATACAAGATTCCAACTGGAAAGGAAGAGCTCTTTGGAGATTATCTGGAGGTCTCGCAACAATTCTTCAAGACTGGA
>NZ_DBMAFI010000117.1:0-4753 GCF_057864385.1 Bilophila sp.
TTATTATATCACATCCATCTTCTTTTAGTAATCTTTCACTCATTGAATGTATATAATTAGAATTATGTGTATAAAATTTACACTTACCTTCATTATCTCTATTATATAAAAAATATGATACTCCTCCTTTTATGTCAACTCCAGAGAAGCAATCTAAAGAATTTTGATAGTCGTGAATTTCTCTAATTTTATTACTATTCATCATTTTATTTCTAAATTCGTCTAGTCCCCATCCTCCAGAAAACCATCGAGAGGGTGAAATCATAACAACAAATTTAGGCATAAGTTGGATAGCTTGCTGAATAAACAAGTGATAAATCGGCTTGGCTTGAGCCCCGTTATCACTTCCAGCCGTATGTAATTGATACGGCGGATTTCCGATAATTACATCAAATTTCATCTTGAAAATCTTCTCTGGGGTATAAGTATGGATAAATTCATAGGCATGAGATTCCAATGTGCTACTACGGTCATATTCGCTTTGCGATGCTCTGCAGAATTCACAATGGCCATTCTTCCATGTGTGATGTAATGTTGGGTTCAGTCGAATAAGACCTTCTGCCGTATCAAAACGCGAAAAAGAATATTTACCGTTTGCACATTTGCTTCCGTAAAGAGATCGCCTTGAAAGAAGAGCCGTAAGATTCGTAATGGCAATGCCGTAAAGCTGCTTTTGAAAGATATGGTCGAGACGAGTCTGTAAGTCGGGAATTTCGTCCTTCAACCCTTCGATGAGGCGTTTGGCAATCTCGCGCAGGAACACGCCAGACTTACAGGCAGGGTCAAGGAATGTCGCTTTTGAGTCCTGCCACAATTCTTGCGGGAGCATATCAAGCATGGCATTGGCGACTTCTGGAGGAGTAAAGACTTCATCACTCGAAAGATTGGCCAGACAGCTTAAAACATCAGGGTTATGCTGGAGATCATGCATGGCACAGTCTCCAGTATTCGATGGGCTCGAATTCCTGAATGGGGGATGGAATCAACGTGTCGAGCTCGGCGTCGTATTCCCAGCCGGGCATAAAAAGCACATTCTGCCGCTTCTGCTTTTCCGCCTCGCCTTTCATGAGCTGATCAAGACGAAAGTCTCGGCGTTTTATCAGGTCACCGGAAATGAACGACCACTCGGAGAAAATGATGGGAGTCCCATCGGAGCGAAGCAGCGTGAGCGCATCACCGCACAGAATATTGCGCTCCAGAATGTACCGAACAGCCGCAAGCAGCTCTCCACAGACGGATACGGCAAGAGTCTTGTAGTATTCTTCATTCCAAAGATTCAGAAGCCGGATACGGCACTCTTCCGCATTGTCATTCAGTATATCTACTCCATAGAGACTGGACAGTGCCAAAACAGCGTAGCGCTCATACTCGTGCCTGCTTTTGCCGTAGCGTCTTTTTACGACTTCCAGCTTGCGTCGAAGCACTTCAGCGAGGAAGTTACCATTGCCGCAGGCGGGCTCAAGAAAACGACTGTCTATACGGGAACATTCATCAGCAACGAGATCGCACATGGCTTTGACTTCCCGTTCGGCGGTGAAGACTTCGCCATGCGCGGCCACGCGCTGTTTTGATTTAACTTGGAGAGATGTTGCCATTGCCCCACCCGTTCCCCAAAAACTGTACTTTGAGAGGACGAGGGGCGAAGGAGAATTTTATTATCCAGCGAGGTTTGACAGCGACTATTTTTTTACCTAAAGAAAGAAAAATTGATTTTCCCAAAAAGTACACCTTGTTAGACAGTATTAGCGTCATTTTCCCGAAGCCGTCCAGCTTTCCGGTAAAAGGTGCTTTGAGGCATTCGGCATCTTCTGGCCGCTTCCAGCCCTGAGATTTGGCCATTGCGCCAGAGGTCGCAATTTTCCAGAAAGTTGTCCGGCAGGGGTTTGATTTTGCGTCCAAAACGCACACCGCGCCCTTTGGCTGCAGCGATACCTTCGGCCTGCCTGCTACGGATATTCTCCCGTTCGTTCTGAGCCACAAAGGAAAGCACCTGCAAAACAAGATCGGCAATAAAGGTACCGAGCAGGTTTTTGTCGCGCCGGGTGTCAAGCAGAGGCATGTCCAGAACGAGGATATCCACGCGCTTCTCTTTGGTAATTATCCGCCACTGTTCCAGAATTTCCTCATAGTTTCTGCCCAGCCGGTCAATGCTCGTAATGCAGAGCAGATCCCCGGCTCTGAGCTTTTTGAGCATGGCCTGATACTGCGGGCGCTGAAAATCCTTGCCCGACAGTTTGTCCATGAAAATGCGGTCTGACCGGATGGCCTGCCGCTCAAGGGCGATGCGCTGACGGCTTTCGTTCTGATCCGTACTGGATACGCGAATATATCCGTAAGCTCCTGCCATAATGGTTTCTCCTCTCAATGGATTCTTGTTCACAGTTCATCATCGGGTATATCAGGAGTAATGAAGCTGGAGCGTTGTTCGCGTTTCGGAGGCGGCGGGGGTGTGTCTTGCCTCTTTGCCTTTCGTCCTTCCCGTTGCCGTCTGGCTTCGGTCAGATACTTGGTCAGGGTTTGGGGTTTCACCTCAATACCCTTTTCGTGCAAGCGCTCGACAATCTCCTGTGTGTCGAAGCCGCGCTTCTTCATTCGCTCCAGCGTCGGGGCCAGAGCGAAGACGGCTTCCTTCATGGACATGGTTCGATTCCCGTCCAGCGTGACAGAAGCGGGTTTGAGTGTCGCAAACTCCTGTCTGATTTCCTTCAGCTGCGTGACGGTGATGGTCATGAAGCTTCCTCCAGTGTTTCGCCGGGGCCATGCCCCGGATTGATGATTTGTCTTTCCGGTCGAGCGGGACGGTCGCCCACGCTTCACGCAAGTGAAGCATAGTGGGCTATATCTTCGGCCTGTGCGAAGATTTCCCTCCGACGCCTTACCTCATTCTCATGCCACGGGCGGAGCGCGCCTGCCGGCGCTCCCTGTCCCGCGCTTCCTGCTCCTGCCGCTGCCGTTCCTCTTCCAGCTGACGTTGGAGCTGTTCGGTGCGCTTGCGCTCCACGAACTCGATATGGAGCGGCCGGATTTCCGGCAGACGCAGAAATTCCTGATAGCCTGCCATGATTCTCTTTATTTTCTTCAACTGATTCTCCAGCTCCTCTTTTTCCTCATGGCTTTGTTTTCTGTGGGCCGTGTATCCCGCTTCAAGCCGCGTCAGTTTTCCGCGAAGGGTATCCACTTCCCGTTGCAGGATTTCCTTCTCCGTCTGGACAAGGTGTTTGACGGCAAGCGCCTTTTTCAGTTCTTCAATGAGGGAAGAGGCTTTTTTCAGCACGGACGGATAATTGAGAAAAGAGGCTTTCGGTAGTTCGATCTCCTCCCGAAGCACCTTTTCCGCTTCCTCAGCCTGCCGCTCATACTCTTCAATGCACTTTCTCAACTCTTCCTCACGCTGTTCCAATGCGCTGATAAGCTGCCGTGAATTTCGGGAAGTCTCTTCGGATTCCTGAATCAGTTTCTCCAATGCTTCCTGTTGCTGCTTGAACTCGCGGGTATCCAGATGCCTTTTCGCGGAATCGGGAGTCTGTTCCACGCCGCGTTCAATGACGAAGTCCCGGCTTTGCAGATGAGCGGGAAGCTCGGCTTGCAGTTTCCGCAGACTCTGACGGGTATAGATTTTGTTGGCGTTGAGCCTTCCGTCCGGCGTCACCGGCACATGAAGGAAGTGCATGTGCGGCGTCTTTTCATCCATGTGAACCATGGCGGAAACGACATTCTCCGCGCCCACAAATTCCGTGAGAAAGGCTTTGCTCTCCTCAAAGAAACGCCTTGTTTCCTCCGGCGTGAGAGCATCAAAAAACGCCTTGTCCGAGGTGACGATAAGCCCGCACATGCGCACGGCGTCCTTTCTCACGGCCTTGACCAGCAGGAGGTCGTCAATACGGTTCTGAATGACTTCGGCATAGTTCGATGCTGCGGTTTCGTGCAGCTCGTAGTTCGCCGCGCTTCTGTCGTAGTCAATATCGGGATTGCTGTGACTCTCCCGTTCCCGCCGGTTGTGACTCTGGATGCCGCGTATGGCCTCCTTCTTGAATTTGTCCATGTGGAGTACGAGGTAGGACATGGTTTTTTCCCTTTACTCATTTTCAGTGGTGACAACGGTGACAGTGGTGACAATCGAGCAATGGCAATGTTTTTCGGCTGTCACCACTCAAATATGCAATGGTGACAGTGGTGACAGGCGTAACCCCTTGCGGCTGTAGGTTTGTCACCATTGTCACCACTGTCACCGCTCAATCAGGCAAGGCAGGAGCAGTTTCTTCATCCGGGTCATCAGGCAAACAAACAATGTAGACACGCACGCGCCCTAGACCAGGAAGCCTTTCCTGATGTTTCAGTCTGTTTTTAGAAGGAGTGCGTAACCATCCAGCTTCACGCAGAACACGCACAGCTCTTGCCTCTGCGTATCCCCTGACGACTTCGGCCCGAAAACTCTCCGGAAGTATCAGATACTCGGTCGTGCCGTTGCGAGTGCGCTGAAATCCCACCCGGTTGATGCAGGTGGACATTTGCGTATCCAAATCCTGAAAGCGGCTTGCGCCGTGCCGTTCGATGAACAGCCGTACCGTGGAAAGGATGGCGGTATCCTCGGAAGCTCCGGTTCCGCCTCTTGCCGTGAGCCAGTCCCGGAAGCAGATTTCGATGCAGTTCAATACGTCCAGCTTTTCGGGAAGGATGCCCAGCCGCAGGGCCAGCATTCCGGCCATGCCGCACAGGGCGAAGCGCATGGCCACACGTCGTACCTGTCCGTCAG
>NZ_DBMAFI010000118.1:0-4687 GCF_057864385.1 Bilophila sp.
ATTGCACTATCTATATCCCTATAGAAAAAAGCAACACTATTTATAAATAGCATTGCTTTTCTTTAATCACTCAATTATAAATTCAAATCTTTTTTATTGATTCCATAAAAGATTGAAGTGTTTCCGCATGATATGCAGAAAGCATCATTTTTTGAAGAGTATTAGCATCTGAAGAACTTGATATATAGGTAGTCACCGACGCTGGCAAAGCACCAAAACGTGCTTCTAGTAAAAGCTGTACCCCACGTCCAAGTCCCTTAGCTTCCCCTTCCTTTCTACCTAACGTAATATACTCATGTTTCCACTGAGCTGCACGTTCTTCCAACATGGCGTCCACCTCCCGCAAATCCTGAAATTCGGGAATTTCTTCTGTTATTCCAGAGCGTTTAAGGACAACACGGCCCAACCATACTGTAAACGCCCGGCGTAAAGACAAATATTCAGGCCCATGAAGCCGGGCTATCAATTCCCTGACTATCCGCCGAACCTGTTCAGGCTCCTGCGCCCGCTCCAGTCTCAGGAGCTGTGCGACCAGGCCCTTGCTTTTATCCAGCTCTTCTCCCGGCACTCGGCTTTCGTCCAGCAAAAAATGCCGATGTTGAGGACGATAATACTTCAAACCCTCCGGCATCGGAGCGAACAAGGCCGCCACTTCCTGGGGCGCTTTCCATGCCTTGCCTCCATTGTATATAACAATGGGGAACACCGGAGGCAAGCCCTCGTTTTCACGTACATTTCCCATCTTGACGAGATCAAGCAGCAACAAGGTCGTATAGGACAGCGTCCTCAAGGCCATCCAGTGGTCGGGCGTGCTCTGGAACTCCAGAAGCAACGCCACATAGCACCAGGAACCCTTTTTCCAACCGACACGCCAGACAATATCGTCATGGCGTTCCCGCAGGTCGTCCGTCACATAACTGCCCGAACAGCGTTCAAGCGTCGAAAAATCCAGGTCGGCGATGAAATCAGCAGACACGAAATCCCTCAACAATGATTCCACCATTTTGGGATCGCTGAAAAACTGCTTATACGCCGAATCATGCGGCATTCGTTCTTTTCCCATGTGAATATCCTATCCGAGTAATGCCTGATGAGCAAGATGCTGAACACATGTTTTACCTGTTATTTCCTCATGCTAGTTTTCACCTATTTCATCCATATGCGCTGTTCCTTTTCCTCCTTCCCTTCAACCTTCCCCCATAGTTCCCGATACCGCGCATTCCGCTCCAAACTTCTGTCTCCGGCCGGGTCGAATGTTCGATCTCAGAAACGCCCGGCACTCAGTCTACCCTTTCTTGGCGTCCTCCTCGTGCTGACGGTCAATCCTTCTGACCAAGTCAATGCCGCGGCATTTGCAAATAGAAGTTCTGATTTCAGGGAAAGAAACATTCTTCTGCCATACCTCAGCTTACGGATCTGAAAACCTGACACCCGGTGCACAATTTTTTGTCACCGCACTCTCGGTTCAGTCGCCTCTCATGATGGCGTGTCCTACTATAACATAACCAACTAGAATTATTGTTGTTTACTCAGTACCCATATAAAAGCGCACGATGTTTTGCCCCATTCAATGGGCATAACTCTATAACCTTTTATAATAGGGGAACGGCAATATGCTGAACTACAAAACAATGACGGCAAAAGAAGCAATCCGAACAGCCAAAGAGGAAAGCGGCCTTACCGCCGAACAAATTGCTCAACATCTTGGTGTGTCAATTTCCCTTATCCGGCGTTACCTCAAAGAAGATGACAACTATTTTCCAGGGTTGGAGATGCTGCCGCGCCTATGCCTTGCTCTAGGCAACTCATTACTACTGGATTGGGCAACGGCCCAGATCAAACAGAACGACGATGGGAAGAGAGAAAAAATGCTTGTCTCTCTAACAAACATTATAAATATATTGGAAGAAGCACAATTCCTTATTATGAAAGTAGAAACACTCACCTGCTGGGAGGAGGAAACGATACAAACAGCGTTGGATGAGGTAGATATGGAATGCCACAAAATAAAAGAGCTTTTACCACAGAAAAAATGCCGCTGTGATAAAAAGAAAAAAATTTGGTGCCCGCTGTGGAAGCTATGGCAAAAATGTTTTTATGGAAATCAAAAAAACTAAAGCGACAGCTCAGTTATTTTATATCTATGAACTTTAGAATATTCACCTAATAACAAATAATATATAAAGCTAAAAAAGACTGGTGAACTACCGGTTCTCCAGTCTTTATATAGTTACATCGTTATAATATTCCACAAATGCAGCGCCTTGTCGATAGCACCCTTAGGGGAAAGGTTAGGGTCTGCACCGATAAACCAACATGCCGCAGTAAGGATGCTCTCTTCTTTTTGGGTATCTCCAATACCATACTGTCCGATCATTTCAGCAAGTTGACGCGCATCACCCACAGCATCCTCAAGGGAGAGAGATGGATACCTACAGGCAATTTCGCAAGCTCCCATCATGAGTTTTTTTGAAATGTTATCCATTTTTTCTCCTTACCTTTTAGAATAGGTAAAGAGAATATCATACCATGAAGTATCATTGCCACCGTGTTTTTTATATACGCAAAAAATATCATGGCAAAGAGTCGCTGACTATCTGCCGAACCTGTTCCGGCTCCTACGCCCGCTCCAGTCTCAGGAGCTGTACGACCATGCCCTTGCTTTTATCCAGTTCTTCTCCCGGCACACGGCTTTCATCCAGTAAAAAACGCCGATGCTGAGGACGATAAAATTTCAGGCTCTCGACATGGAAGCGGACAATACCGACATCTCCTGCGGAGCTTTCCATACCTTACCTCCATTGTATATAGTAACCAGAAACACCGGTGGCACGCCTTCATTTTCATGCACATTTCCTATTTTTGCGAGATCAAGCAGCAACAGGGGATATAGGAAAAAGTTCGTAAAGCTACTCATTCTACCCGACTTTTGCTGAAAACGCTCATCTTCGACTCCGAATCACTGACGTATGAACTGTTTCTCACTTGACGGCCTTAAAATCTTCTGCATATATTAGTGAAGAGACTCCCATCTATCCACTTGACAGGCGCACCGCTACGATTTACTCTGTTTTTAACAGTCCGCGCTGCGCTTAGCCTTTTCTCCAAGGTGAGAAAAGTGATGCGAATGACAGCGCGGCTTTTTTTATGCAGTATTCTCTCCCCGCCCTCTCTCCGGCAGACCTGATTGAGCGTTGGCGCTCACAAGGTTTATACATCCCCGATAAGTCCTTGGCTCTGCGCCAAGTTAAAACTGTTGGCTATCACCGGTTGAATCGTTACGCACGTTTTTTGCGAGATCAGCAGGGAAATTTCAGGCCAGGACTTACTTATGATGACCTCTGGACTATCTATGTTTTTGATCGCAGACTCCGACTAGTTTCTTTGGATGCTATCGAACGCATAGAAATAGCAGTTAGAACCGTAATGTCAGACCTGCTCTGTCTGCGGCACGGCCCTCACTGGTTCATGAATGTCAAGTTGTTCAAAAATACATCCTATGCCACTACATTCCAAAATATTATTGCGGATGAAATACGTAAGAATCGCCCACAATATCAATCATACGAAGTAGCAGCGTATTACAAGAACTACACAGCACCACCCCTTCCTCCTTCATGGATTGTTATGGAACATCTTTCAATGGGAGAATGGTGTAAAGCCATTCCCATGCTGGATCGTTTTGAACAAAAAACTATCGGCCTTGAGTTTGGCCTCCCCGCCAATCTTATGACTTCATGGATTTCTTCACTTGCTCTATTGCGCAATGTTTGCGCCCATCATGGGATGATATGGCATCGGAAAAATACGCGACGCCCAGAATTACAAAAAAATCCTCCTCGTTTTTGCCCTGATTTTTCAGCCGATTCGGGAAATTATTACGCTTCAGCGTGCATTATACAATATTTTCTCAAATATATTGCCCCCTCTTCATCATGGAGTTCTCGCCTAAAAGAACTTTTTGACGACTTCCCGTTGACTTTTGCCCAAGACTTGGGCTTTCCCCTACATTGGGAACAAAATACATTTTGGGAAATAAGATGATTCATTCATAAATCTACCGCATCCTCACTGTAGGATGTTCCTTCCCCTCCTTCCCTTCAACCTTCCCCCATAGTTCCCGATACCGCGCATTCCGCTCCAAGTCCCTGTCTCCTGCCGGGCCGAAGGCGTAATTCACCGTGCGCTCGGCATACCGTTGCCAGTTCCGCCCGGTCTGGGAGTCCCGAATGGTCGGGGCACAAGTACGGATGGTTTCTTCCACACTCTCCCGACTGTGGCCGTTTGCCCGCATCCGCAAGGCAATCATGGCGTCCACGCGGGAATAGTCCTCAATGGTCAAATGACTGCGGATATTCTCCAGATGGGCATAATAGGCCGCTGCCGGGTCGCCGGGCCGAAAGTCCGACATCGGGAATATCCGGCGCTCGGCCTTCCGCTTCTCGGCAGCCTCTGCGTACTCATGGTCAATCCTTCTGGCCAGAGCCAGCGCCTTGCCACACTCCCGACGCTCCGCAAACAGGAGCTTCACTTGCGGGAATGAGCCGTCTTCCCGCCGATGCTTCGGCTTGCGATTCTCGAAGCCGGGCGCACGGTGGGGGTGGATGCAGCCGCAGAGCATTTTGTCGCCGTACTCCCTGTTCAGGCGTTCCGTGATGCGGTTGCCCACGTCCCGGTCAAATTCCGT
>NZ_DBMAFI010000119.1:0-4651 GCF_057864385.1 Bilophila sp.
CCATAGAAAATGGCTGATGCTTTTTTCCTTGAAGTTCCAAGGGAATAACCGGCAAAATGCCTTGGTTATGGATTCCGCCGAGGGAACCCGGAGAAAAAGGCTGTCTTTTCACCGTGCTGTGGAGATGAAACAACCGCACACTATGACAGGGCCATTGAAAAACAGCCTTTTTATCTGGTTTTCCCGTTGCCCGGCTTCATGGCTGAGGGATTTTGTTGGTTATCCTTTTGGGATTGGCTGTCCATAGAAAATGGCTGATGCTTTTTTCCTTGAAGTTCCAAGGGAATAACCGGCAAAATGCCTTGGTTATGGATTCCGCCGAGGGAACCCGGAGAAAAAGGCCGTATTTTTACCGCGCTGTGGAGATGAAACAACTACATCCTATCAGGGCCTTGGGATTTTAAGGAAGAAGGCATCAACCGTTTGCTGTGACCCAGCCTTCCCAATCAGGGAAAAATCTTCGCGGCGGATGGTTCCAACATACTGCCGTTATGTGACTGCACCTGCTGGTTGCCGGAATGTAAACCGGCGGTTGGTGGCGATTGGAAGGGGGATCGGGCAAACAGGATTTGTCGGAAAGGCTCCCAAATGGCATCGGAAAGCCGCCCGGCAGGAAATCTTTTTTAAAGGAGTATCCCTTTTATGAGAAAGTTGATCGTATGCGCGGCTGTGGCCCTGACGCTCGGAATGGCTGGCTTGGCTCAGGCCGGATGCACCGCCGAGGAAGCCCAGCAAAAGGCTACGGCCTTTGCGCAGGCCGTACAGGCCAAATCGCAGCAAGACCCTGAGGGGTACGCCAAGGTGATGCAGGAGCTTCAGCCTGAGCTTCTCCAGCTCCAGCAGAAACAGGACGTTGATGCGCTGTGCGCGTTCTACGATAAGGCCCTTTCCAAATTAAAGTAATACTCCGTATATTTTACGGATACACGATCGGCGGGCGCCTTCCGGGGGCCCGCCGTTTGCTTTGCCGCTGCATGGGAGGAATCCCCACGGGATTTAATAATACACTGTCATTTCATCCTTTTTCGGTGATGCTTGTCTGCTGGCATATGCCGCCAGCCGGGAAATGCCCGCCGTGCCCTTTTTCTCATGGATTTGACTTATCCGCCGGAAACGCTATAGACGCCCGATGACGAGGAAGCATCTCAATATCGGCGGAAAAATACAGGCACGCCGAAAGGCAATGGGCCTTTCCCAAGAGGAACTGGCACAGCTTACGGGCGTATCGCGCCAGTCGGTCACCAAATGGGAAACCGGGCAGTCCGCACCGGATCTGGACAGGTTGGTGGAGCTTGCCGATGTGCTCGGCGTGAGCCTCGATTTCCTGCTCAGGGGGCCGCAGCGGGTTTCCTCCCCCTCCTCGTCACCTTCTTCTTCTTCTTCTTCTTCTTCTTCTTCTTCTTCTTCTTCTTTCATTGCTGCGGATTCCCCGCCCCTTGTTGAGGAGTACCCGCCGGGCGTGTCCGGCATTCCCCAAGAGGCGGCCCCTTCCCTAACAGGGGCGGGTTCAGCCGTTGTTGCGGAGAGCGTTGCCTTCTGTGGGCAGGTTTCCCCTGTTGCATCTGGAAAAGAAGCCGATCCCCTTTTCGGTATTGCGGGATGTCCCTCGGTACCGCTTTCCGGGGTTGCGGGGCTTTCCTCCGGCCTGCCGGAAACGCCCCTTCCTGAATCCGCCTCGTCCGATAAGCCGGTGTTCCCTGCTTCTCCGGCCCGTCCTGAGGGTTCCGGGGGGCATGGTTCCGATCTTCGGCCTCTCCTGCGCCATGCCGCCGCGATATGCGGGATCGTGCTGTTCATGATCGGAGGGCTTGGGCTGCTGGCCCTTTGGACGCTTTCCCTGATGCATCCCGTGCAGTTAACGGACTGGGACGGTTCGCGTCATACGGGCCTGTGGGGATTTCTGCTTGCCCACGAAATCCGTTCCCTGTTCTGGGTGGCTTCTGGCCTGCTGGCCTCCGGCGTTGCCCTTGCCGTCGGGGTGTGGCGGGTGCGGTAGTTTTTTGGGGTTTGTATGCGGGCTGGGAGAGCGCGGAAATTGGGAGGGGAGGTGGAACCTTTTTTCAAAGGCTGTGCCATAGAAAGCGGTTGATGTTTTTTCTTGAAATTCCAAAGGAATAATCGGCAAAATGCCCTAACCTTGGATTCAGCCAAGGGGAAAACTGGAGAAAAAGGTTGTATGCCCACTGTGCTGTGGAGATGAAACACCCACATACCGTGACGGAGCCTCCCCAAAAAGATTCCCCCTCCCCAATCTTCTCATTCCCCTTCGCCTATCTCCCCATGCCGAGCCGCTTCATCTTGCGCTGGAGGGTGCGCAGATTCAGGCCGAGAGCCTCGGCTGCGTCGCCCCTGCGCCAGCGGCAGCGTTCAAGAGCCTGCCGGATCATGCGCTCCTCAAGCTGAAGCGTGGCGTTCTCAAGGGTAAGCCCCTCGTGATGCAGGGCGGGGAAAAGCAGATCCGTCTTGCCTGCATCCCCGAGGGATTCAAGGGCCACATCCCCGAAGGCCGTGTAACGGTCGAGAAAATTGTGCAGCTCGCGCACGTTGCCGGGCCAGTCGTAATGCTCCATCGCCAAACGCACCTGGAGCGGCAGGGCGCAGGTGATGCCCTTGCGCTCCATGTAGGCCTCGACAAGCAGCGGGATGTCCCCGTGCCGCTCGCGCAGGGGCGGCAATGTGATGGAAAGCACATGGACGCGGTAATAAAAATCCGAGCGCATCTTTTTTTCCAAAACCATTTTTGAAAGGTCTTGGTTCGTGGCCGCGACCAGACGGAAGGCCGAAACCTTGGGGGTGTTGCTACCGACAGGGGTATACATCTTGTTTTCGATGGCCCGGAGCAGTTTTACTTGGAGATGGATGGGCAGTTCGCCGATCTCGTCAAGGAACAGCGTGCCGTTGTGGGCCGCCCCGATGTATCCTTCCTTGTTGGCATGCGCTCCGGAGAAGGCCCCCTTGGTGTGCCCGAAAAATTCACTCTCCAGAAGCTGTTCGGGAATGGCCCCGCAGTTGACCGGGACGTAGTTGCCCTTCCGGGCGCTGTACTCGTGGATGGCCTTGGCGACGAGATCCTTGCCCGAACCGGTCTCGCCGTAAATGATGACGTTGGTGTCCGTTTCGGCGGCCTTGAGGATGAGGCCGTATACCCTCCGCATGGCCTCGCTTTTGCCGACGATGTTTCCCAACCCGTAGAGATTGCTGACGGAAGCCTTGAGCTGGCGGTTTTCTTCCTTGAGCTCAAGCTCTTGGAACTTCTGTTCGCTGATGTCCATCATCAGCCCTTCGAGGTAGCGCAGTTCGCCGTCGGCGTCGAAAACCCCCTCGCCCTGATCCCATATCCATTTCAGCCGCCCGGACGGGAGCGAAACCCGGTACATCACCTGATAGGGCTGGTGCGCGACAATACTGTCATAGATGTTCCGGCGCGTCTTCTGGAGATCGTCGGGATGCATCATACGCTCGATGGTATTGTTGTTGTTCCGCACCATGTCCTCGGCGGGGATGCCGAGCAGATCATAACTGCCTTTGCTGACGAATTCCAACGTATATTCAAGGCGTTCCGATATGATAGGGTCGGTGCGGTCCACGCGGCAGCGATAGGCCAGACCCGGCAGGTGGTTGAGCAGCCTGACGTAGCTTTCCTCCACGGCAAGGCCGGGAACGGATGCGAAGAGTTCCATCGGATTCTCCCCTGAATGATTTGTCGTCTTTAGCGACATTTTTGTCGCTTCTGTTGTGCAGTATTTCACGTTTTAGGGCGGACGGCAAGGCCAGATGCGGGGGGAAACGGCCCATGCCGGTGATTCGCTCTTTTTTTCTCAAGAAAGATGTACGGATAGGGAAACAGGATTTTCCGGGGGGATAAAGCCGGGCGGAGGGGAGGGCGGCAAAGGCCCCGGATGGCGTTGGCATCCAAAATGCAAAAGAAAAGGCAGCCAAGGGAAGCCAAACGCGGCCAGCGCCGCCATGTTCCGTAATCCATCCGGGAGGATATGCCCATGTCACACGAACTCAGCGTTTCCATCGCCCGCCGGGGCGCCAAAGTCGATCTGGATATGGAATCCGCCGCTTTCGGCGTCATTTCCATCGACGGGGAGCAGATCCCCGCCGAAGAACGGCCCGGCACGGCCAAGAAGCTGCTCGCCTCGTCCGCGCTCTACTGTTACTGCGCGGCGCTGGACAAGGCGCTCGAAACCCGCAGCGCCAAGTACCGCCGCATCGAAGGCAAGGCCACGGTGCGCACCGGCACGGACGACAAGGGCCGGGGCCGCGTGACCGGGATCGATCTGGACGTGACCGTGTTCATGGATCAGGAATACGAGTTCATTTTCGGCCGCGTGGAAAAGATCATGAAGCAGGGCTGTCTGATCACGGGCTCGCTCGAAGCGGCCTTCCCGGTGAAATACAATCTGAATCTCGAATGCGACGAGGACTAGGAGGCGCGCCATGTCCATACGCCTGACCGTCATCGGGGGAGGCCCCGGCGGATACACGGCCGCCTTTGCCGCCGCCCGCGCCGGGATGTCCGTGACCCTCGTGGAAAGCGGGAACCTCGGCGGGACCTGCCTGAACAACGGCTGCATCCCCACCAAGACGCTGAAAGCCTCCGCCGACGCGCTGGAGCTGGCTTTGCGCCTGTCCCAGTTCGGTA
>NZ_DBMAFI010000120.1:0-4518 GCF_057864385.1 Bilophila sp.
GAGAACGGGTTATGCACCTCTGCGCGACTCCTGTCAACGACTTTTTATTTTTTTCCTGATTTTTTTGACGGGAGACACCCGTTTCTCCTGTGTTTTCACGCTGGTTAGGGCACAAAAATTTGTTGCTGAGTGAGGCCCTCCTTCCAGAACATTCGGGCTTATCTTCCACAGGCCGCGTTATCAACGGTATGTGGACAACGAAAAAGCCCCCCGCAAGTCCGGCGGAGGGCTTTCCACGTATTCTGGAATCCGGCAAGTTACTGAATGCGGACTTCCACGGTCGTGTTGTTGATTTTGACGACCTTGGCCGACACCGGGGCGCGGGTCAACTCAAATACAAGGCGGGTGCTCTCTTCATGGTGCCCCATGCGGATGCCCGAAATCCAGAGATCCTTGGGCACACGCGGGAGCTCGATGCCCCAGTTGCCCTGAAGATCCACGACATAGCGGTTGGGCTCCTTGAGGAGGAGCGTCTTGGTCTTGATCGGGGCCGCGCCGCTCATGCGGAAAACCACACTCTTGCCCAGTTCAAGTCGGGTCGCTGTGATCGCGGTCTGCCCCGCCGCCAGCTTCGCGGGGGCCTTGGTGGTCAGCACCACCACGCCCGGCTGCCCTTTTTCCCGCTTCGGTTCGGAAGCCTTCGGCTGCGGCTTCTCGGCGGGCGCTTCCGCCACGGCCTTCTCAGCCTTCTTCTCCTGTTGGGGAGCCTTTTCCTCGGCTGCGGGCTGTTCCGTTTTTTCCATAAACGTATCCGCAGGCGCAATTTCACCCATCGGAACGGGTGCGGGCGTTTCCGCCGCGGGAGCGGGATCGGCTGCGGGAGCCGCCGTTTCAGGCGTATCCTTGCCGGCCGGAGGCGTTTCCTCATCGGGTGGGATCGCGGACATATCAAGCGGGGCTGTACTGCCGCGCAGCGTCCCGTTGTCGAGGGGAACCAGAATTCCGCCCCTATTTTCCGAACCGCCCAAAGAAGGCAGTTTGGGAAGCGAGGGCATATCCTTGGAAAGGGAGCCCGTCACCATCTGGCCTTCGCTCGGGGGTTCATCCTGAACACGGAATTCCAACGCCGCGAGCACGGCGAGAGAAAGCATAAAAACCCCAATGATAAGCAGGGTTCTTGTACGATTCATGCGTCCAACGCTCCTTATTGAAAACCAAGGCTCCCACTTCCGGGAAACGGCTCCGAGCGTATCGTCCTTCCCCGCGTCAACCTTGGAAAAATCACCGAAAGGCTGTGCCTCCGGCACTATAGAATGGAAACAGGGATACGCTTTTCCACACAAAATGCAATGTCCCCAAAGGGGGGCCGGAGTATGCCCACGTAAAGGAGCATACCCCGGCCGGCCGCCACCCATCCATGAGAAATTACTTGGCGGGCTTTTCCGGCAGCAGCGAGGCAAGGATGCCTATGGTCAGCAGTCCGATGACCACGCCGAGGCTGATCAGCGGGGAAATATGCACGATGCCCACCACGTCCAAGAGCATCTTCACGCCGATGTACGCAAGGATGATCACCACGGACTTTTCCAGGTGGCGCAGGTAACGCTTTCCGGCGGCAAGCAGGAAATACATGGAGCGCAGGCCGAGGATGGCGAACACGTTGCTGGTATAGACAAGGAAAGGATCGTGCGTGACGGCGATGATGGCCGGAACCGAGTCGAACGCGAACATCACGTCGGACACTTCCACCACAAACAGGCACAGGAACAGCGGCGTGGCCTTCCAGATCAGCTTGCCGGAAGCATCGGGGGCCTTCACGAAGAAGTCGTGGCCGCTGAGCTGGTTGTGCACCGGGATGAAGCGCTTGGTGTACCAGACGGCCCAGTGCTCGGAGTAGTCGACGATTTCTTCCTTCTCGCCGCTGTGCATGGACTGCCACATCTTCCACGCCGTCCAGAGCACGAAGATGCCGAAGCTCGCCAGCGCGTAGGGGCCGAACATCGCCACCAAGGAACTGCCCGCCGCCACGAAGATCAGGCGCAGAACCAGCGCACCGAGGACGCCGTAGTACAGAACCCGGTGCTGGAATGCGTCCTTCACCGCAAACGAACTGAAAATAGCCATGATGACGAACAGGTTGTCCACTGAAAGCGACTTTTCCAGCAGATACCCGGTCAGGAAGAGCTGCACCTGTTCAGAACCGAAGCTGTAGCCGATGTACCCCGCGAAGACGAGCGCGAGGCCCACCCAGATACAGCTCCAGATGGCGGCGTTACGCGCGGAAACGGGCTTGTCCGCCTGATGCGCGTGCAGGTCGCACCACAGGCAGACGATGATGAGGACACAGAAAAGGACGACTTCCGTCACGGAATGTTCAACGACCATCGGAACCTCCGCAGGCGCGCGCCCTCAGGACGGGAAGAAGAGCGGACATCATGTTTTACTCCTTGTTGCGTTTGGTCGCCGGAGAAAACAAAAAGACCCTCCGGCAACATGTGCCGTGAAGGTCTCACTCATCAAGTCGAAGCTTGATGGTAACGCCAGGCTGAAAGCCATGCTGTTGACGTTACCCGGGTCTCAAGAACCCAGCTACTCCCCTTTACGTGGAAAAGAACATACAGCAGACAAACGCCGTTGTCAACGGCTTCCGCCCCGCGAGGCATTCACGCTTTCAAAGGAATTTGTATTCAACTATATGAACTTAAAATGATTTTTTAGAAAACCATCGAAAAGGCGAATGCTTCCGCCCCGCCCCTTTCCGCCATGAGGAACATCCAGGGCATAGGGCTTGCGCGCCAAAACCGGCTGGCCCAGTCGAGCCTTTTATTAGGGCGGCGTGAGCCCCGCATATCCTAAGCCCGAAAGGGATGCCATGACCGCGGCTGCGCATTCGACCATCACAACCCACATCCCCTGAGCACTGAGGGATGCGCCGTAAGCGTTTCTTCGGATGGGCCAAGCTGGGGGCATCTCCTAGGCCGTGTCGTCATGTTACATATAATTATTTGAAATTATTATTTTTACAACTTAAAAACAGCTAAATAATTTCAACAGATTATATCCAATTAACGACACAGCCTAGGCCGGAAGGGAACGCTCGGAAAAACGCGGCGAAAGGTGGAACCGTTCCGCCCCCTTCCTTTCCGTTTTTAATCCGCAACCACAAAGTTGCCGGGGTACTGCCTGTCCAGTTCATCCGAAAGATCCTCGGCGCGGTTCAGCGAGCTGAACGGCCCGGCCTGCACACGCCAGAGCCCCAGGGAAGGCGCGTAGAACGTCCGCCCGCCGAGGTTCCGGTTTTGCAGGTTCCGCACAAGATTTTGAGCCGATGCCTGATTGCTCAACGCGGCGATCTGGATGTAGAAATTCCCGTTCATATCGCCGGGGGACGCCCCCCCGAAGGCTTCGACCGCCTCCACGCGGACGCGCGCCGTACCCGTGCCGATCATGCCCAATGCCTTGGCACCCGCATACGAAAGATCGATGATCCGATCCCCGACGAAAGGCCCCCGGTCGTTGACGCGCACCACGATGGATTTGCCGTTCTTCAGATGCGTGACCCGCACTTTGGTACCGAGCGGCAACAGCTTGTGCGCGGCGGTCATCGCATACATATTGTAGCGTTCGCCGTTGGCCGTGGTTTTTCCGTGGAAATCCCTGCCGTACCATGAAGCGATGCCATCTTCCCTATACCCGTCCGCCGACAGGTAGGGCCTGTAGGTTTTTCCCCGCACCGTGTACGTCTTTGTCCCCCGCGTGCCGGACCCCCCTCCGCCGTAATCCATCAGCCCGCAGCCCGCTAGGGAAAAAGACAAAACGGCAAGGGCGGCGATACGGCAAAAAGAGGCGAAAGTGAAGGATATTGTACGCATAGCACCTCTTGGTTCTTGGGTTTCTTCCCCCTACTCTGCCATAGTTCCGCCCTTTCGCCAAGTTCCGGCCTAACCCCTCTCCTCTTTTGCTCCTTCGCCGCGCATACCGGATCCCCTGCGCTTCGGCATCATCGGCAGAGCCATCTTCGTTGCGCATACCGGGAAAACTAGCCCCGCCGCATGAGGGCGTGCTTTCCTGCATCCTTCACCGTATCTGTTGGGAAAACGCCGTCCCCCTTGGCAGGCACGGGGGATGCGGACGTTTTCCTATGGCTGTATTATAGAAAACGGTTGATGCTTTATTCCTTGAAATTCCAAAGAAATAACCAATAAAATCCCCCAACCGCGGAGCCCACCAGAGGAAAAAGCAGAGAAAATATATATTTTCAATATATTGCTGAAAGAAAACAGCCATGTACTCTGAGCCTTTCCTCTTGGCCTGCCATACCTGATTGAGATACGTTCCTACCAATTGATCCTATTGGCTTTTTCCGAAGGGAAGCTGTTGGCGCTCCCAACAACGGAAAAATTTGGCTGTGTTCAATTTTTTGGCTGTGTTCAATTTTATGGTTGATGATTTTTTCAATGAAAATCAACAAATAAAAGATCGTTCCACGTCTGGTGATGTGGGCCTCTCTCATTTTTTGTTCATTACATGAAATCCAGTTTTGAAGAATTGTTGCGAGACCTCCAAATCATTTCCAAA
>NZ_DBMAFI010000121.1:0-4451 GCF_057864385.1 Bilophila sp.
GGGAGAGGGAAACTTTCTCCAGA
The DNA here is from genome assembly GCF_057864385.1 of Bilophila sp. Taxonomy (NCBI): domain Bacteria; kingdom Pseudomonadati; phylum Thermodesulfobacteriota; class Desulfovibrionia; order Desulfovibrionales; family Desulfovibrionaceae; genus Bilophila; species Bilophila sp. The sequence goes on from NZ_DBMAFI010000121.1 coordinate 24, forward strand.
AAGTTTCCCTCTCCCCTCCCCCGATTTCTCCCTTTCCCTATTCCTTACGCAATCCCCAGCACGCGGGCGGCGTTGTTGTACAGGACGTTCTCAAGCACGTCGGGCTTGAAGCCGAGGGTCTCATACAGCTTGGCGCGTTCCCAACTGTCATAGAAGGGGTGGGCGCTGGCGAAAATGAGCTTGTCGGGGATGAGCTCGTTGCCCGCCTTGACGTAGCCGTCCGCGAAGGGCCACGTCTCGTATTCAGACCATTCCATATAGACGTTGGCGTTGCGGTGGCAGACCATGCAGGCTTCCTGCACGTAGGGATACCCGCCGTGGCTCATGACGATGGTGAGATCCGGGAAGTCGCGGGCCACTTCATCAACGCGGGCGGGGGAGGCGTCGCCCATGATCGCGCCGGGGACGCGGGTGCCAGGCCCGGTGCTGATGACCACAGGAACCTTCAGCTCACAGCATTTGGCATAAATGGGGTAAAACTTGCGGTGATCCGCCGGGAGCTTGGCGAGGTAGGGATCGATGGACGCGCCTTTCATGCCGAATTCGTTGACCATGCGGGAAAGCTCGTCGATGGCCTGCATGCCTTTGTGCGGATCGAGCCCGGCCATGCCATAGAATTTGTGGGGGTAGGCCTTCATCATCTCCACAACGCCCATGTTGGAGCAGGGGCAGCCATAGGTCGTTTCGACGTCGCGCCCGGTGATGACCCCGGTGATTTCATGCTCGTCCATGATTTCGACGATTTTGTCGAGCGAGGCCGACCACGCGCGATCAGGGTAGTTGAAAAAAGCGCACATGTCCCCAAAGAAGGGGCTGTGGATGAGCCCGTCCACGGCGTCGGGCGTGTTGGGGCGGAAACGGAAATCAATGGCTTTCATGGAAAGGACTCCTTGTAGGCTGGCGCCGTGTGCCGGCGTCGCGTGTGAACGAAAACGGGCGGCCCCTTTGCATGGGTGCGCAGGGGACGGCAGGGGCTGCCCCCTGTGGGGAGCCTTTATCTAACCTTTCCCCTTGCTTCCCCATACGCTGAAAATGCGGGGCGTGTTGGGCTGGTTGGCACCAACGAAAAAAGGACTCACGAGTTTTTCTCGTAAGTCCTTAAAAATTCTGGTGCGGCTGAAGAGATTCGAACTCCTGGCCTACAGGTTCGTAGCCTGTTGCTCTATCCAGCTGAGCTACAGCCGCATCACGAGAAAGAGGTATAGTCGGATGGCCCGGTTCCGTCAAGCGTTTTCTGGGCGATTTCCTGAAAAAAAATCGCGTTTGTACAGGGGAAAACAATGTGTATTTATATCATATTTAAATTATTTATTTTTATAAGGCGAAAAACTTTGGCTGTGTTATAGAAAATGGTTGATGTTTTTTCCTTGAAGCTCCAAAGGAACAACCGGCAAAATGCCTTAGCCGTAGATTCCACCAAGGGGAAAGCTAAAAAGGCTGTATTTTCACCGTGCTGTGGGGATGAAACAGCCACATGCCCTGACAGGGCCAAACCTTTTCTAAAGGCTGCGCCATAGAAAATGGTTGATGTTTTTTTTGAAGCTCCAAAGGAACAACCGGCAAAATGCCTTAGCCGTAGATTCCGCCAAGGGGAAAACTAAAAAGGCTGTATTTTCATCGCGCTGTGGGGATGAAACAGCACATGCCCTGACAGGGGCAAACCTTTTCCCAAAGGCTGCGCCACAGAAAATGGTTGATGCTTTTTTTCTTGAAGTTCCAAAGGAATAACCGACAAAATGCCTTAGCCGTGGATTCCGCCAAGGGGAAAACTAAAAAGGCTGTATTTTCACCGTGCTGTGGGGGATGAAACAGCCATATGCCCTGACAGGGCCAAACCTTTTCCTGAAATCAGAATTCCGGCGGAAGCTGGAGCATTTCCTCATACGTGAACACGGGGCCGTCCACGCACATGTAATGGCTCCCGACTTTGCAGTGCCCGCACTTGCCGATGCCGCAGTGCATGTTGGTTTCGAGGGCCGTATAGATGTCCGAGGGCTTCATGCCGAGCTGCATGAGGTCACGGGCGACGGCCTTGATGCGGCGGGCTGAGGCGCAGATGATCGCCGAGGTGTTTTTCCAGTCGAGGCCGAGGCCGGGCAGCAGGTCGTTGATGTAGCCGATGTGCGCATCCACCTGATCCGTGGGCTTGGAGAGCGAGTAGTGCACCTCGACGCCGGGGACTTTCGCCCATTCGCGCAGATCGTCCTTGAGCAGCAGCCCTTCATAGGTTGAGGCGCTGGCCATGATGGCGATGCGCCCGAAGTCCGGCTTGTTTTCGATGGCCCGGACCAGCGTTGCGCGCACGGGCGCGTGGCCCACGCCGGAGCCGACGACCAGCAGATCGCGTCCTTTCAGCGTTTCGTAGGGCAGGGGCACGCCGAACGGCCCGCGCAGGCCCATCATGTCCCCGACCTTCAGGTTGTGCATGGCTGTAGTGACCTTGCCGACCTTTTTGACGTAGAAGGTGAAGGCATCCTTCACGCGGTCGCTGAACGGCACGGAAATGGCGATTTCCCCCACGCCGAACACGGTCAGCATGAAGAACTGGCCGCGCAGGGCGGGGCGGCCCTGATTGGGGCGGTCGCGGTAGCGGACCGTAAACCGCTTGATGCCTTTGGCTTCCTCAAAAATATCAATGATCTCCGCTACGAGCGGCGTATACGGCTGCGGGTCGAACAGGCGTTCCTCGCGCTCATAATGCACGTTTGTCGCCGGGGCGGGGGCTTCCAACACCTCGTGGGGCGTCCGTTCCTTCATCCGGGCCATGATGTCCACCATGTCGATGGAGGCCGGGCAGACGGCGGCGCACCGCCCGCATCCGGTACAGCCCTTCATGCCGAAACGCTCTTCAATGTATTGCAGCTTGTCGTAGATCCGGTAGCGCACGGCCGAAGTCTTGGAGCGCGGGTTGTGGAATTCCGCGTTCCGGGTGAACGATACCGACTGGCACGAGTCCCAGACCCGGACGCGGGTGCCGGAATGGGGCGTGTCCCGTTCCTCTTCGGTGGTGAAGCAGGTACAGGTGGGGCAAACGCGCGTGCACCCGGTACAGGCGATGCAGCTTGAAGCGATGGCGTCCCATTCCTCATCCTTGAAGTTCGCGGCGAGCACCTGTCGGACTGTGGACGTGTCCAGCGTGCGGCGGAACGTCTTCAGCGCCTCTTCCTGCAAGGCCTTCTTGCGCCTGCGGCCCGTGAATTCGAGGTCGCGGTACAGGAGCGGCGCGACGTGGGACAGGAGCGCCTTGCCCCGATCCGATCCCGCCTCCACCCAGTACCAGTCATTTTCTCCCTTCTCCCCCTTCTTGTGGCCGGGCCCGTAATCAGGGGTCAGAAGCAGGTCATACCCCTTGCCCGCCTGCATCCCGTATTCGGTGTGGGCGATGATTTCCGCAAACGGCCCGGTGCCCATTGAGGCGCAGTAACATTCAGGCCCGGCATTAAGGCAGTTCACGGCGACGATGAACACATGCTGGCGGCGCAAATGGTAATTGATGTCGTGGTGTTCGCCGAGGAAAAAGCGATCCATGTAGGCCAGCCCGTACGTGTCGCAGGGACGCAGGCCGAACAGGATCTTGTCCTCCTCCTGCAAAGAGGACGAAGACGGCGCGCTGACGGCAGTACAGGTCTTCTCGCTGCCTTCCCAGCGGAACAGCTCCTCGCGTTCTCCGAAGACGAACCCCTTGGGCGCGACGCTCAGGTTGGTGTATTCGTCCGGCTCCATAAACCGGGCTTCTTTCCGGGTGCGGCGCGACCAGATGCGCATCTGCACGTTGTCCGGGCTTCCGCTTGGGACGAATACAGTATACCGCGCCGACCAGCGCGTCAGTATTTCGGGGAGATCCGATGCCTTGAACTTGAACATGAGGGCTCCTGAGGGAAAGGCGGGAATATGGGGATGGGAAACCTTCTGAAGAAAGGGGTTCCCTCCCCCGCCACCTTTCCAAGGCTTCCGGCTGATGGGGAGGCTGCGCCCCGTTCGTTTCAAAAGGTCCATCATTTAGGATGTGGCTGTTTCATCTCCACAGTATGGTGATACGGCCTTTTTCTCCAGTTTTTCCATTGGCGGGCTTTATGGCTGAGGCATTGTATCGGTTATCCTTTTGGAACTTCAAGAAAGAATGGCTGTGTCATAGAAAACGGTTGATGCTTTATTTCCTTGAAATTCCAAAGAAATAACCAATAAAATCCCCCAATCACAGGGCCCTCCAGCGGAAAAATTTGGATAAAAAGCATATATTTTCAGTATATTGCTGAAACAAAACAACCATGTACTCTGACAGAGCCGAAAGAATCAACCATTTCCTATAATCTAACCTTGCAAAAGGCTGTGTTCAATTTTACGGTTGATGATTTTTTCAATGAAAATCAATAGATAAAAGTTCATTCCACGTCTGGTGATGTGGGCCTCTCTCATTTTTTGTTCATT
>NZ_DBMAFI010000122.1:0-4419 GCF_057864385.1 Bilophila sp.
TTGCCGATACCGAGGATGGAGAGCAGACCGAAGGCTTCATCCTTCATGCCGACCAACTGCCCGACAAGCGGCAGCAGGAAGGAGGCGATCAGACCGAACAGCAGCACGCAGGCCAGGGCATTGATCACCTGTCCGCCCTTGGCCTTGAGCATCGGCATGAGGATGGCGGTGACGTGCGGATCGCCCGTGGCGAGCGCCCCGGCGATATCCCCGGCATGGCGATCGTCCACTCCCATGCGGCGGCCGAGCCAGATGGTGAACTGGGCGGTAAGCACCATGATGACAAAGGCAAAGATGATCATCGCCCAGCCCGCCTTGGTTGCGTGACCGAATACGAAGTGCGGCGCAAGCATGATGATGCCCAGCGGCATCAGCTTGTGAATATAGGAAAGACCGCGCTTCCAGCTGTCATGCACGCCGAACGTGTTGCCGATGATCAGGCCGAGAAGGAAGGGGTTCCACACAAAGTTGGAGTTGAGTATCTGAAACAGAGGCTGGCCGTTGATCGGGCCGATCACGGCGTCCAGATAATGGAACAGGTTTTCCAGCGTGAAGGGATTGGGCACCCCGGCCAGATTGTTGCTGAATATGGCGATGAAAAACATGGCCAGAAGACCGGGCAGCACCTCCTGGAAGCTGTAGCAACAGCTCAGGAAGGAACGACGCCGATCCTCATAGATATACGGGGTCTGACTCATTGGGTCTTTCTCCTGCGTGTTCGCGGTTTCCGGCTGCCCGATCCGGTTTGTGGCCGGATCGGGCAGTTCCGCGCGGATTTTCTGTGAACGTCCGCATTCCGGCCGGGCGCCGGGCGAATTGCATCGCCGCCGGCGCTCACCCGGCATGCTGCGCTATTGGAACTTGTGGGCCATCCATGCGTCGAGCCCGCGCTTCGCGTGCTCGTGGAGGCCGACTCTCCAGTATTCCTGGTAGGCGGAGCGTTCCAGCATGTTCGCGCGCAGGAAACCTTCCGTCGTACCGTTGACGCCCATGAGAACGTCCACGTTGTTGCGGGGGTTGAAGGCCAGATTGTCACTCTTGAACACGCGTCCCCTGACGACTGTTTCGATATGCCAGGCGTGGATCATCTCGCCATCGAAATTGTCCACGACGATGCTGAAGATGGGCTTGCCGTCCGCGCCCTTGGGGCCGTCATAACGGGGATTGTTCCTGTCGAGAACGATTTCCTCGCTGTTGTCGAACAGCAGCTCGTTCAGCTGATAGCAGTGCCCGCACACGTCGGAACGAACCATGAAACGGGAATCCGTGGGCAGGGGCTTTTCGTTTTCTAGATACAGAAGATTGACGTACGTCCACAGGGCGGCCTTGCCGTCCTCAAAGGGCTTTTCAATATCCATCTCGGCCATGACACGGTCATTCAGCGGACCGACCACGAGCTGAAGCCTGTTCACGATATCCTGATGCTGCGGCAGCAGGTTGCGCGCATGCTCGTCCAGCGGGCCAAGCACCCTGGTTTCAGCCTTGCCGTCCTTGTCGGCGATCTCCACGGTCACGGTTCCGGCGGCCTCGTCGAATGCAAGCACCTTCACCGTGCCCGCGCCGAGCCCGGCGCTCTCGCCCACGCCGAGCAGCACCCGCTTGGGTTCGGTATAGGTGTACTGGATGTTCTGGATAATCGGAGTGCCGAATTCCTTGATACGCATGTAGTTGTCGCCCACAAACTCGGGGATGATCCATGTGGAACCTTCACCGAACATGGGATGCACGCTGTAGCGGGTTCCGGGATCGGTGGGGTCGAGATTCTGCGCGAGCAGGAAGGGCGCGCCGAAGTTGTTGCCGGAGTACTTCACCACATTCACCAGCCCCATGGCGCGATCGTCAAGGAACTTGCGATCGGTGAAGCGCAGCATCTTGTTGTTTTCGCCCAGCGGCACGTCCTGCCAGTAAATGGGATGCAGCGAGCCTTCGGGCTGCAGCTTCCAGAAGTCAAGGTCAAAGTCCTTGCGCACGAAGGTGGCGGACTGGAAGGTGGCAATCCAGGCTTTCCTGCCGAGCATGTAGAAACTTTCGCCGCGCAGAGCGCGCACGTTGCGGCCGTTGCGCGAGGTATAGAACAGGCCCGCGCGCGGGATGACAATGCGATCATTGCGCCAGTCCACATAGCTGCCGCGGATGACCAGCCCTTCTGCGGAAACCAGGGCATCGCCCCGGCGGTTCTTCACGTTGGTGCGGTTGAAGCCGCGCAGCAGGCCGCCGAAGGGAGCCGTGGGATCAGGCGCGTTGAAAGCCATATTATCCATGGCCTGGGGGTGCGTGGTAAAGTGCGACCCCTGTACAACGATGCCGTATGTCTTGTCGGAGAGGCGGGTCAGGAAGCTGTCCTCCAGAATGGGGATCAGCGTGGGGGCGCGCCCCACGAAGAGGTCGATGTCCCTGCGCCCCTTCTTCCTGTCAAACACCATGTTGTCCGTGCGCTGGAAGAAGGCGTCACGCACATAGTACTCGCTCACGGTCTTGTCGTCGAAGCCACTGGCCACCAGCTTGAAGGCGGGGCGGTTCCACACTTCGGAGTACTTGATCGGACCGTCGAAACTGTTGCTGGAATCATCCAGAGTAAAGGGTTCGGCGTTTTCCAGTATGAGGCGCTGGAGCTTGCCGGTGAGCAGGTTGGCTTCAAGCCCCACCCTGTAGCGGGGGTCAAGCGGCCAGGGTTCTCCGTTCCTCACGGTGACAAGATCGTCATAAATCACAAAACTGAGCAGGCCGTCCGTCCAGCCGTAAGGAACATCATTGGACCAGGGGGTAAAGTCGGAATGCTTGAGATACTCCGGCTGCACCATGATTTCCACGCGCATGTTCTCTTCGGGGATGGAGAGGAAATATTCATCCTTGGCGTCGTCACGATCCTTGTAGCCCTGCGGGGTGACCGGACGGATCAGCTTTTCGCCCAGCACCTTGTCGCCGGAGAAGTCCGTCACGCGGACGAGAAAACCTTCCGGATGGCGGAAGGCATAGATGCGCTTGGTGCCGTACCAGCGGAAATCCTCCTGGCGCACATCCAGCACCCAGGGACGGCTCAGCGAGAAGGTGGCCTCGTCGATCACCGGATATTCCAGAGAATCAAAGGTCGCCTTGTCGAAATCATTGCTCTTGACGGTAAACTTGCTGGCCCCGTACCAGTAGTCAGGGTCGAGGTAATACTCGATCAACTGGGGGTTGAGGCCGTCTTTCATGTCCAGTTTGCGGATCTCTTCCATATGCGCGAACTGGTCGGACACGGTGAATTCCAGCGGCCAGTGCCCGGAAGGGGCGATGAGCGCCAGCTGGATGTAGGGCTTGTCATAATGGTCGGTGGAAAAGTCAAACCACAGACGGTATCCCGCCTTGTCCACCAGAACTTTTTCCCGTTTCGCGACCTTCACGTCGCGCACCGTGTTCCTGTGGCTTTTCAAATCCACAAGATAGGCATGCTCGCCAAGCACAAAGAAAGGATCGCGCATGAAGGGCGCGGCGTCTTCCTTCGTCTCCGAAATGTAGAAGAGACCGCCCGCGGGAACATGGGCCTTGCCGCCTTCAACCTTGCTCTGGCGCACGACCACACTTTCCGCCAGATGGCGAACCTGGCCGTACTGGTTCTTGAATGTCCTGGCCCGCAGCCCGCCCAGATCCGGAATGTAGGGCATGTCAGCGGCGGGTTGCAGTCCGTGCGGCGTCTCGGCTCCGGAAGCGGGCACCCCGGCGAGGCAGGACGCGCCCACCATCGCCCCGATCAGCAGGTTTTTCCATCGTCTCTCGAAAAACATAGAGGCTTCCTTGAGGCAAAAGGTTGGTGTTCGGAATTATAAAGCAAGAACCGTACCCGACGCAAAATTACCATGAAACTGCACATGGTTAGTTAAAGACATCCTGCCCCGCCTCCTTTTTCGTTTCCGCTTTGTGTGCGCCATGCCGCACACCCCGGCCGGGAGTCGCACACCCGCTCCGGCAATACCGGATGCCGGAGATTCTCAGCCCCTTCTTCAGAGCATTTTCGTTTTGAAAATGCTCCCGGAGTCAAGCGAAGCGAGACTGAAGCCGCGACGCCGGAGCAGCCGCAATTCACTTGCGGCGTAAAGCTTCGGCGGAGGAGTGAAGCCTGCGGGCCAGAACGCAGGGTCCTGGCCCGCAGATATTTTCAATAACAAAACGCTCATGACAAGACCCCCGCCGGAAACCGGCGGGGGTCTTGTCATGAGGCAAAACAAGGAAGCTCTGCCGGGCCAATCACTTCGCGGGAGCAGCTCCGGATGCGGAGGTGGCAGGGTCCTTTGCGGGAGTGTCCGCCGGAGCGGTTTCGGAAGCCCCGGGCTTTTCCCCGGCAGAAGCAGCATCCGCGGCATTATCGGCGGAGGCGTCCTCTTCCGGAGCGGGAGCAGGCTCCAGCGAAGGCAGCGGGCCGAAATCCACCTTTTCCTGATC
>NZ_DBMAFI010000123.1:0-4295 GCF_057864385.1 Bilophila sp.
GGGAACAAGGAGGGAAGCGCTTCTTCCTCAGGTGACGCAGAACTGTCTTCCGGGTATGGCATTTCCGCAGATCTCGCGCTTCCCTCTTCGGAAGATGACGCGCCAATCCCCGCCGTTACCGAAGACGTGACGGAAGAAAGCGCGCAGGGGAATTCCAGCCTGCCGATCCTTTTTGACAGTTCCGCGCTGAAATCCATAGCGGACGAAGCCAGCCTGCGCGAAGTGGCCAGATGCAGCGCGGAATGGAACAAGGCATGGGCAGCGCGTTCCCCGGCCTTTTTCGACTTCTATGAGCCGGACGCGTACACCAGAACAAGCGAGGACTTTGCCGCCTTCAAACTGCTGAAAAGTTCCCTGTTCCAGCGCTTTTCATGGATCTCCATCGAGCAGGGGGATATCAGCGTCCTGCCCGGCCCGGGCTACTGGGTTTCATGGTTCACCCAGTATTACCGTGCCCCCAACCTGCACACCGAAGGCATCCGCCGTCTGTACTGGATGCCCCGGGAAAACGGGGAACTGAAAATCGTCGCCATGGAATGGCTGCCCAAGGAGCTGGGCCTGCACGACGCCTTCATGAAGCGCGTTACTCCGGATATCCTGCGGTTGGTGGAAGACTGGCGCAGGGCATGGGAAGACGGAGACCTGGAGCGCTATGCCTCCTTTTACAGACCTACGGCGGATCAGGGGAATCTGAGGGGACTTTCCGCCATTCTGGAAAATAAAAAAAATATCTGGGCGCGCAAAAAACCTGCGAAAGTTGAATTTCAGGGGACAACAGTGTATGTGGAAGACAGGGGGGTACGCGTGCGCATGACCCAGCTCTACAGCGACAGCTCCGGTTACCATGACAAGGGCGTCAAGGAGCTGCTGCTGTATCCTCAGGACGATAGCTGGCGCATTGCGTCGGAATCGTGGACAGTCATCCGGAACAAGACATGAAGCGCAGCTACAGCCTTATCTTCATGACCGATCAGGGCAAAACCTCGCGTGTGAGGATAGGCTCGGGCACCTTGCGTTTCATCATCATCCTGTGTATTGCTCTGCCCCTCCTGCTGGGAGGAACTCTCTGGGCCGGCTGGGAACTGCTTCAGCGCTATTCCGCACTCCGTGCGGAAAATGCCGCGTTAAGCGCAAAGCTGACGGAGCAAAGCGACATCATCACCCGACTCGGCAATCTTGAACAGTTTCTGCGCGCCGCCGACCCCGAACTGTTGCAACAGGTTCTCGGGCCGACCCGTACCGCTCTGGAAAACGCCGTCCCCACGACGGCAGAGGAAAAAAGGATGCCGGAACCTGCCGATGGCCCGGCGGAATCTTCCGAAATTTCCGCCGAACATGCGGAAAAACAGGAAACTACGCCGGCGTCCCCTCCATCACGGGCGGCGGAGGCTCCGGACACCGCTTCTTCCCCCCCTGCCGCGCAGGAAGAACCGGCAAAGGGTGAAAGCGTCAAACCCAATCTGCCTCCCCGTCACGAAAATTCTTCCGGAGAAGCCGCCGTACCACCTCTCTCCTCCCCCGGGTCCTCCGCGGATGCCGCGCAGATTGACAAGGGGCTGGCGGAAATCAAGAACATGAAGGCCCGCCGGGTCGGAACCCGCAATCTGCGCATATCTCTCGATCTTTATAATACTGCCCGGGGCAAACAACTGGCCGGCAAAGTGGATTTTGAGCTTGTTCTTGCCGATGGAAGCATCCTCCCCCTTACGGGCGGAGGAGATACCAGCTATCGTATCAATCGACTGAAAAAAATCGTCAGCAACCCCATTCTGCCCGCTGACTCCGGAAATATGGATGGCGCAGCCGTACGAGCAAAAGTCTACGCCGGAAACGAACTGATTTACAGCGGTTCCATGCCTCTCCAGCAGTAGCGCTTCCCACGGGCCACACCGGGTTCCTTCATGATCTGTCTGAATGCTGAAAAAAAGAGTTGACTTCTCTCTCCCCGGAAGGCTATACAACAGCTTCCGTTCAGCGTCCCTATCGTCTAGACGGCCCAGGACAACGGCCTTTCACGCCGTCAACGGGGGTTCGAATCCCCCTGGGGACGCCAGAAATTTCAAGGGGTTACACCAGCCCTTGTTTACTGAAGTCTAGTGGTTACAGACTTCTGGTTACAAAATGCCTCATGAGAGTCCACCTCATGGGGCATTTCCATTTCCTCCAGCAGCCGAGCTGCTGTCTGCCCTATCACATGCTCGCCCAGCGCCGACGGTATCATGCCGCTGTCGGCATACAGCCCGGCGCTGCGCACATAGATGTCGGTCGTCGTGGCCCGAGAGTGGCCCATGAGTATCTGGGCCGCATTGAGGCCACCGCCCACAAACGTGATGGCGGCCGACTTGTGCCGCATGGCGTGAAAGCCGAAAGGCCTTACTCCAGCCCGTTCGCACAGCTTCGGCATGAGGTGGTTACGCTGCCTGAAGGGCAAACCCATGCAGGTGTCGTTCTGGATCTGCATGAACACGTTATCCACCTGACAGGGGCGGGCTTCCCGCCACCAGGTCAGCGCCCTGATCAGCTCCGGATGCATGGTCAGCCAGCGCATCCGGCTCTTGCCGCCCTTGCCCTTGCGGTCGGTAAGCCGAATCTGGCCCGCCTCCAGCCGGACATCCCGTTCCCAGGACAACCGGAACACTTCGCTCCGTCTGGCCCCGGTGAAATAGTAGGTCAGCAGCATGACCAAATCCTGGCCGTGCGCCTGCTGAAGCACCTTAATCACGTCCTCCTCCGGGGGCACATAACGGTCGGCCACCTCCACCGGAAACGGCCTGATCCTCTCAAGCACCGGGGCCGCCTGCGGAAAGCCCTCAACGCCCTCAATGGCCCAATTCCATGCGGCCAGCAGGTTCTTGCGGTAAACATTGGCCCGTTTGGGGCCGCGTTCGTCCGCCACATCGGCCAGGAACTGATAAAGCATGGGTTTGGTGAGTTCTTCCACAGACGTGATATTCTCCTCCCGGCAATAGGCGAACAGGGCCTGCATCACCGTCTTTTTTTCCGTGTACGTCGAGTGCGACATGGTACGTTCCGCGTGCGCCAGGTACTGATCACCCCAGGCCAAGAGCAGCTCTGAGCCCGTGGGGGTCGCTTTCTTTTCCCGGCTGCGCAGATATTCCTCCTTCCTTTGCACCTCCCATTGTCGTGCCGCCATCCACTCCGGGCCTTTTTTGCGCCCTGGAGGGAAGAACTTGCTGTCCACTTCCCTGCCGTTCACAACGACTCTGGCCAGCCAGACGTTGCCCCGGTCTTTTCTCAAGGTAGGCATCGCTGAAATACTCCATGACTGTGCCCCAGCGAAACCTCCAGCATCGGCCAATGCGCTTGCCGCCGATCCGGGAAGCTACGCGCCGCACGGTTCGGGGGTCAAGCCGCAGGGCGGCGGATACTTCGGTCAGGGTGAGGAGATCGTCATCGGCAGGCATAGCAGTTCAATCCGTAACAGGCTCCACAAACACGGCCTTTCCCTCAACGATCCAGCGTTCGGGGATCATGATGTGGTGGGGATGCAGGCAATGCGGGCACGGCCACTCCACTTCCAGCACGCGCTCGCCCCAGGCGGAAACATTGTTGACGGAACAGACATGGCCGGTTTCCGCCGCCGTGCGGCGCATATAGACTTTCACCACATCGCCCGCCCGGACGGGCAGTTCCGGCTCCCAATAAGTGCCCTCGGGGCCGTAGCCGATCCGCTGCCTCGGGGGTGTGTCCAGCAGGCGCAGAAACTTGTAGCGATAATCGGCCTTGCGGGCCGGGGCGGGTACTTCTTTCCATTGAGGCATGGTTATCGCTCCTCCCGGGCCGTGGGCAGACCCGTGCATCCGGCATAAACGGGATCGTGCCTGTCGCGCAGGGACAGAATCCGGGCCAAATCCTCGACTTCTTCTTCCATGTGACATTCGGACGCATCCTGATGAAGGTAGGCGTCCAGAGCCGTCAGGAAGTCGGACTGCGCTCCGGAGATGTCATCCCAAAGGGCATCGCCTTCGGAGACAAGATATGCCTGCAGCTCTTCCAGCGCCTCGCTGATCCGATTGTATGCCTGGAACGTGACAGGCGGCTGCCGCGTCTCTCCTTCCCATTCAAGGTACTGGAGCGCCTTGCGGCAATCTTCCTCGCCGCCCTTGTACGGCGCGCGCAGCACATATTTGACCGCGTTGCCGAGACAGAAGCCCAGATGGCGGGTGATATCGATGGGTTCCACGGGATAGACGGTGTAGTGGGCGGGATGGTGAACAGGATCATGCATGGCGATTTCTCCGTTTTTTTTGGGGGGGCTCCCCCGGTCGGGAGAG
>NZ_DBMAFI010000124.1:0-4036 GCF_057864385.1 Bilophila sp.
CCGCCTTTCGTTCGACCGATGAGACGTGGGGAATCCCCTTTTGGGGCAGACTTGCCGCCGTACGGTAAGCCTTGAGGTGGGTGAGTCGGGCATCAGGGAGTCATCAAAAGACATCTTATTTGTTTACTTGTTGAAAATTATGATTTATTTAATTTGACAAAACGGTTGTACAGAGTTTTGTGCGGACCGTACTCAAGTACTCTCCTACTGAAATCCGTACTTGATGACGTAGATGATGTCGCTGATGACATGCCTGTCATCCACACGGGGAGCACTATGAGAACGGGGAAAGAACGGTTTGATACGCTCTAAGTGACTTTTGGAAAGATAAAACAGAGTACGTATGGGAACCTCCGTGCCTCCTGCATACCCTGTTTTCCTTCTCTTGAAAATAACGAGCTCTGACCCTAGTTGCATTTTTACATCAAAATATCTTGATTAAAACAATAAAATTCAAAAATATATTGTATAAAGATATACAATATGAAAATTTTGCGTTTTTGTACACCAAAGTATAAGCTAAAAAAATTGAATCATTAATATTTGATAAGTATCAGAATATATGACAATCGTATGCAGATACGGTTGATTGGGAAAATTGTAGTTGTATTTATTCTGTTTTTAATAATTATTTAAATATGGTAGAGGAATATATTTCAATGTGAAAGTGAAATCACTATGTAAACTTATTCTTTTAGACGAGCAGTTCGTATTCTCAAATTTTCTAGACTTCAATTAACTGGCTCGTTGGCGCTTCTGCTTAGGCAGTATCGTCATTTGATTATTTATATTTTGTATCTATTTTCATTCTCATACTATCAGGGGAATGAATGGTATCAGCACATAGATTCCACGATATATCAGATAGCTTATGGAAATTATTAAAACCTTATTTGCCGGGACGTAAAGGAGCAAAAGGCGTTGCTGCCAGAGATAACAGACTGTTTATCAATGCGGTTTTTTGGATTTTACGAACTGGCTCTCCATAGCGCGACCTGCCACTGGACTATGGCGACTAGAAAAACACACATCGCAGATTTTGCAAATGGCGGGACAATGGGTTTTGGGAAAAGCTTCTTGAAATCCTTATTGATGAACCGAATTTTGAATGGCTGATGCTTGACGCTTCCTATATTAAAGTCCATCAGGACGGGACAGGAACAAAAGGTGGCAACCAGGGCATAGGGCGCACAAAAGGGGGCTCAACTCAAAGATACATCTGGCCGTGGATGCGCATGGTATGCGGGCAGAATGGTTATCACGTCAGGTACCGTTGCGGATTGCACGCAGTCTTGCGAACTCATGGAGGGATTCGATGCTGGTTATATTCTTGCCGATAGAGGCTATGACAGCAACAGTTTCATTGAATATATAGAAGAACATGGTATGGAAGCGGTAATTCCACCACGCAAAAATTGAAAAATCCAAAGAGAATATGACCATTATTTATACCGCTACAGACATCTGATTAAAAATGCTTTTGTCGAGTTGAAAAGAATAGCGTGTAATTGCAATGAAATATACGAAAAATATAGCATCTTTTTGGGCGGCAGTCCATATTAAGGTGTATTACCATTTGGGCAAAAATTTATTGACGACTTCCCCATCGGCGTCGCTCTGGTCTTCGACATTGCGCCTGCGGCGTTCCACTTCGGCCTTGGCCGAACCGCCCGGAAAACGAGCGGCCAGCCGCCGCAGGGCTTCGGACGGCCCCAGCCGCTGATAGAGATTGTTGCGGATAGCCACATCTTCCGTGGTGGTGGAAAAGGCCCACAGGGATTGAGGGCCTATGGTCAGACTGAGGACAAGCTGTGACATGCCCGAACCTGTCCTGAACAGGGTAATGAGATTGGAACCGGCCTTGCCGGGCTTGCCCAACCGTGAGAGTGCCTGACGGCAGGCCCCGTTCAGGCCGAAGCGTTCCGAGAGATTGTCGATGCTTTTTTCCGTGCCGGAACCGAGGATGACGACCGTGGTAGCCAGTTCGTCGGTGATGATTTTGGGAATGTCGTCAATGGACTGCGTGTACAGTCCGATGGACAGGTTCCACTTGCGGCTTTCGCGGGCCATTGTGGTCATGTCGGCCTGAAGCTGGCCCGCCACCGAGACGTTGTTGGTCACGCGATGCGCTTCATCGTAGCTCAGGCGTTTTTGTGATTTATCTTACTGAAAAAAATAGAATAAAAATATTTTGAAAAAAATTTTACCCCGTCAGATACCCCGAAACTTCGGGGATTTCATCTGACGGGGTGAGATGTCTCTGGATAATCAGGAAAAAGAAGGAGATGGACGAAACAGCGCGGGAACGGGGTAGAGGGCTGTTCCAATGAAGACGGCGGACTTCTGCCTGGTGGCGTTTCCCCGCCGCTGTTAAGCCAAGAATACCCATCCGCATGGGAAATGGCAAATCATATATGTCCATAGTGGGAACATCACGTTATGCCATATTTCCTTGCGCGGGAGAGAGGAGGGAAATCCCCGGCTCTTCGTCCGTCACACCCGCATGGGTGCCGGAAGCGGGCATTCCGTCAAGGCCAAGCCCTGCCGGGCCGCTTCGCGGGCCTTGACGTTCATGCCCTGGCTTACGGCCTTATATACTCGCGGGCGACGGACGAGGAAGCCTCCGGCGGGGGCTCGGTCAAAGGAAACTCGCAGGTCGGAAGCACAAAGACAAAGGCACAAAAAAGCGTTTCCCGCCTCCCGCAGTTTCCCCACATATCGACACGGCGGACACGATACGTGCAAATCTGTCCCGGCGTATGCTCCACAGAGTTTCCCCGATACATACGGCGTGGCCTCTCGCCCGGAGTTCAGATGTCCGTGCCGTCATGCGCGTTATGCCGACCTTGCCTTGCGTCGGATACTGACTACACGGTTTGCGCATAGCGTTCAGGCATTCGCCGTATACCGTCTCCTTATATGCCGGATGCTTGCCCGGCACTGTCGTCATGCCCACCAGCGACACGCCGGATACACACCTGCCGCATTCCCGATACCCGCATCATGCGTACATGCTTTCGCACAGATGCCTGTTTATTCGTCCGGCCTTGTCTCCGAGGGCCAGCCTACGTTTCGTCTATACGCCGTACGTATAGCCTCACGGCTGGCAAGGGGCCATGCCCCTTTGAACCCCGGGAAGCCCAAAGACAGGGAAAACGGTGAGCGCATTCATGAAGTCAAAAAAAGAATCCTTATTTCAAAAAAATCCCTCACCATAATATTGACCTCTACAATGATTTAGGCGATAGTCTAGCCATCGGGAGGTTCCATGAGAGAACAAACAGTAAAACCGACATGCGCGGGTACAATCAATAAAAAAGTGCTCGTTACACTTGGTGCCAAAAAACAAATAGTCGGCAAGACGATTTTCAGACTTTCCCCCCAATGGGAGGATTTTCTCCGTCAGCTTGCCAAAACGTCTAACCTGACAATTCGAAATTTTTTGGATTCACTTGCGGCAATTGCCATGCAAGCCTATTCAAAAGGTATGTTGCCAGTTTTTTCCGATCCAACGGAAGGAAACAGGATGAGCTATGCCATTAGCAAAGACGCGAAAGAAACATTTACAAAACTTGCAAAAGAATGTGGTGTCTCCAGAGATAACATAGTACAGAGTGCTCTTGCTTATATTTCGAAGGAATTTGAAAAAAATGCACTAAGCGCACAACAAAAAATCGAATATGCAGGTATATTAGATGAAGCTTTTGGAAAAATGCTTGATATCTACTACTCGGATATTGTCTCAACGGCAAGAGAAAGACTTTGTGCTTCTGGGGATCCAGATTTTGTAGAATGTGAAGAAAAGCTTGCTTATATCGAAGAAATGATAGACACTTACGGACTTGACAAATTCCGTACTGCCCGTCCTTCTCAGTTATCCGGCGGGATGCGACAGCGTGCAGCTCTCATCCGCACACTAGCATTAAAACCAGACCTGCTCCTGCTTGATGAACCTTTTTCTGCTCTGGACTATCAGACACGACTGAATGTCAGCGATGACATCGGACGTATCCTGAAAAAGGAAAATAAGCCGGCA
>NZ_DBMAFI010000125.1:0-3981 GCF_057864385.1 Bilophila sp.
TTGGAAAGGGAGGGATGGGGTTTGGGGAAGGGAGGGAAAAGCTTTTCTTCAGAAAAGTTTTCCCTCCCTTCCCCAATCTTCCCCTTTTACTTCCCCATCAAACCCGCGATCTCCTCCCGCAGGACGCGGGCGGCGGCTTCGGCGGCGATGCGGTCAAGCTCGTTCTGAATACGGCTCATGACGTCGGCGGTGATGGCTTCCGCGTCGGGGAGATCCGGCAGGATAAGCTGCGGAAGCGGGCGGTTCTCCAAGTCCTGCACGCGCCGCTCCAATTGCCCCAGCGCGCGGGCAGAAGCCTCCTGCTCCTCGGATGCCTTTTCCATGTCCACACGGACGAGGGCAAGGACATCCTGCACGATGCCGGCGGCGTCGGGAGCCTGCACGGGGCGGCTCTCCAAGAGCGCAAGCCGCCGCTCCAGCGATTCCAGCGCAAGGCCAAGCACATCCGGGCCGTCATCGGGATCGGCTTCCGAAGAAGTGGACTCCCAAGGGATCTCGGCGGAACGGGAGGGAACTGAAGGGGAGGCGGGCTTTTCAGGCGCCTCGGCGGATGCACCGGGAAGCGGTGCGGCTTCGGGGGCCTCGGCGGGGACGCCCGAAGGCGTCAGCTCCGCCGCGAGCGATTTCAACTGGCCGCACAGGGCATTGCCTTCCGCAAGCAGGGACTGGATGTCGCCGGAGAGCGCGGAAACGCTGAGCTCCTGCCCAGCGGCGTCATCTACGCGCTGCTCCAAGGCGGCTACCCGTTCGTTGAGACGGCTCAAGGCTTCCTCCAGCCGGATAATACGTTCTTCCATTCCATGCCCGCAGGAGCCAAGCTCCGCTTGCGGCACGGCGGCACTGACGGGAACATCCGGCACGGCGACGGGCACGAAGGCAAGCGCCCGATCCGTGCCGTCCTCGGAAACTTCCGGCAACGGCCCGGCAACTTCATCCACTGATGCGGGAGAGGGCAAGGCTTCCGGCGGCTCCCCAACAGCCCTTTCCGGCGCGGCCTCGGCCTGCCGGGAGGGGCCGTGTTCGGCCTCCAAGCCATCCTCCCCTTCCGGGGAAACCAGCATGGGAGCCTCCAGAGCGGGCCCCAACGCAACCGGCGAGGGTTCAACCTGTGGGGCATCCGCAGCCGGAGCGTCACCGGACAGCAATTCCAGATCCTCGGCATACGTCCTTTCGGCGGGTTCCGGGGCGGGGGCCCCCTGAGCCCCAACGGACGGCTCGGCACATTCCGGCCCTGCGGCGTCGGCGGATGGGGCTTCCGTCCCGTCCGGCCCCCCGGAGGCATCGGCCATGCCGGGAGCCGTTTCCACACCATACTCGTGTACAACCGCCCCTGCCTTCGCCATTTCCGCTTCAAAGGCGCGGATCAACGCCTCGTCCGGCTCTTCGCGGACGGGTTGGCTCTCGGCGGGAGCCTCTTCTCCCGCGCCATCCGAAACGGGCTCCTCCGGCAACGCGGAAGCCCCGCCCTTCGGAGGCAGCAGCGTCATGAGGGGCGTCTTTTCGATCTCTTCAAGGAAATCATCGCTGTTCTCAAAAGGATACCGCGACACCACACGTTCGCCCTCTTCCCTCGGAGGGCTTTCCGGCTCGGCCGTTTCGGGCTGTCCCGGCAGGGCCTGCCCGCCTTCATCATGAAGAGCCCCGCGGGGCTCCGGTTCAGGAGACGCCTCGGGGTCATCGACGATATCAAAAAGGTCTATGATGCCTTCTTCCGGGTCGTAGGGATCTTTCCGCGCCATACTGGCCTCTCGTCGGCAAAAAATATAAATGGATACGAGTAGAGTACACGCATCCGGCGCGATCTGGCAAGCGCCAACCGGAGGGCGGTTTACAGGCCGCCCACCACCCTGTAAACTGGATGTGGCCTTTCATCCTGCCTCTTTTTCAGACTTTTTTTGGAGATCGCATGGAGCGCCCAGCATCCTCAACCCTTCCGACCACGCCCGGCATCTATATCTATAAGGACGCGCAGGGGCGGATCATCTATGTGGGCAAAGCCCGCAACCTCCGCAAGCGCATCCTTTCCTATTTCCGGGAGGCTTCGGCCCTGACCCCGAAAACCGCCGCCATGATCGGGCACGCCGCCTCGCTGGAGACGCTTTCCACCACCACGGAAAAGGAAGCGCTGCTCCTCGAAGCCAGCCTTATCAAGAAACACCGCCCGCACTACAACATCGTCCTGCGCGACGACAAGCAGTATGTCCTGTTCCGCATCGCCAGGGACGCCCCCTATCCGCGCCTTGAGGTCGTGCGTCAGGCCCGGCGCGACAACGCCCGCTATTTCGGCCCCTTCACCTCCGGGCAGGCGGCCCGCGAGACATGGAAGAGCATCCACCGTGTCTTCCCCTTGCGGCGCTGCGTGGACCGGGCCTTTAAAAACCGCGTCCGGCCCTGCCTCTACCACCATATCGGGCAGTGCCTCGCGCCGTGCACGGAAAACGTCCCCGCTGAAGAATACGCCTCCCTCATACACCGCGTGGAACTGCTCCTCTCCGGGCGCTCCCGTGAATTGCTCGATACGCTGCGCCACGCCATGACGGACGCGTCCGAAGCCATGAACTACGAACAGGCCGCCGTGTTCCGGGATCAGATCAAGGCCATCGAGCGCACGGTGGAGCGCCAGAGCGTGGTCTTGCCGGAAGGCGGCAACATGGACGTGGCGGGCGTGGCCCCCGCCAAAGGCGGCCTTGCCCTTGGGCTCCTCTTCGTGCGCGAAGGGCGGCTTGTGGACGGGCGCACCTTCTTCTGGCCGGATCTGGAACTGGCGGAAGGCCCGGAACTGCTCTGGAGTTTCATCGGGCAGTTCTACGGCCCGCAGACATCCATCCCGCCGCGCATCGTCGTGCCGTGGCTGCCCGAAGATACGGCTCTGCCGGGGATGTCCGGCGGGCGGGACGCCTTAGACGCCGCCTCCCCAGAAAAAGATCACATTGCGGCACCCGAAGGCGAAGCGGAACCGCCTCACGCCGCCGGGACGGATTCCAACGGGCACGCCACCGACGAGGTGGAATCCCTCGAAGCGCTGGAAGCGGCCCTTGCCGACGCGCGCGGAGGCATCGTCCGCATCGCCAAGCCCCGCAATGCCGCCGAAGCCCGGCTCGTGGACATGGCCGTCTCCAACGCCCGCGAAGCCGCCGTCACCAAATCGGAAGTCCCCATGTCCGACCGCCTTGCCGCCGCCTTCGCGCTGGACAAGGTGCAATCCGCCCTGCCCGGGGCCGTCCCGATGGCATCCCGCCCCATCCGGCGCATCGAATGTGTGGACGTTTCCCACACGGGCGGCACGTCCACCCGCGTGGGCATGGTCGTCTTCGAGGACGGGCAGCCCCAGAAATCCGATTACCGCACCTATGCCCTTGAAGGCGAAGCGGCCTGCAACGGCGACGACTACGCCGCCCTTGCCGAGTGGATGCGCCGCCGCCTCGAATCCGGGCCGCCGTGGGCGGATCTGGTGCTCATCGACGGCGGGCGCGGGCAGGTTTCCGCCGTGCAGCGCATCGTCAGGGAATCCAGTGCCGAAGGGCTGTTCCTGTTGGCGGGCATCGCCAAGGCCCGCGACGACATGGGGCGCGCCGACCGCCGGGCCGGGAATGTGGGCGACCGGATTTTCCTGCCCGGCAGGAGCAACCCCCTGCCGCTGCGCGACGGTTCCGCCGAGTTATTGTTTCTCCAGCATGTCCGCGATACGGCGCACCACTTCGTCATCGGGCGGCACCGCCGGGCGCGGGCGGGCGCGGCGCTCTCCGCCGAACTCCTCCGCATCCCCGGCGTGGGCAAGGCTACGGCCCGACTGCTCTGGGATCATTTCAAAGCCCTTGATGCCATCATTGCCGCCACGCCCGCCCAGCTTGCCGCGATCCCCGGCATCGGCCCCCGCAAGGCCGAAGCTCTGGCGGGCAGTCTGAAGAGGCTGAAGGAATGAATTGGGGAGGGGAGGAGGGGCCTTTCTGGAGAAAGGCCCCTCCTCCCCTCCCCAAACCC
>NZ_DBMAFI010000126.1:0-3824 GCF_057864385.1 Bilophila sp.
CCCTCTCCCTTCAAAGACTTTCGGCCTTATCGAATCCCTGTTTGCCGCATTCCCTGTTTGCCCTGTTGGGGAGACATGCACCTTTTCGATAGTTTTTGGAAAAGTTCATTTTGTATTTCATATAGTTGAAATACAGCTTTCATTACAAAAGCGAATGTCTCCTGTTGGGAAATGCGAAAAATCTGTTTTTTGGGGCATAGGTTCGTTCCACGGCTTGACAGGAGAAACGAATCTGCATAGATACAAAGCCGGATTCAATGTCACCATCGTCTATCCGGTTAGGACGGCGGCCTCTCACGTCGCTAAGAGGGGTTCAAATCCCCTTGGTGACGCCAGCGAATGCAAAAGCCACATCACAATGATGTGGCTTTTTTGCGTTCCGGCCTACGAGCCCCCGTGAAGCGAAACTTGCCGTTTTTCCGGCATAAACCTCTCTAAGGGCTGTGTAGATGGGCTTTGGAAGGACAACCGGGCTGAAAAAATTTTTTCTGAGAGAAACGCTTTTCTCTCCAAAACTGGCTGTTCCTTTTCCTGCTTTTCTAAGGCTCTGTTATAATATGTGGTTGTTTCATCTCCACAGTACGGTGAAAAATAGAGCTTTTTTTCCAGTTTTCCCCTTGGCGGGATCCACGGCTAAGGTATTTTTCCAATTATCCCTTTGGAGTTTCAAGGAAAAAAGCATCAGCCATTTTCTATGATATAAAAGGCTGTGTCATAGAAAATAGTTGATGCTTTTTTCTTGAAGTTCCAGCGGAATTATTGAAAACAATCTTTTTGCGACTTGATAATAATTAAAATTATTTCAATATATTATATTAAATTAAAGACACGATCTAGCCACATATTCCGCCAGCGGAAAAACCGAATAAAAAAGCCGTATTTTTACCGTGTGTAGAGATAAAACAACCACATATATGACACCGCCATAAAAAAAGGCCCCGCAACCTTTCGGATGCAGGGCCTTTCTTATGGGCGTCGATTAATAGCGGGAGTAGGAAGGACGAGCTTCGCGCGGGCGGGCTTCGTTCACCTTGAGGTTGCGACCATTGAAACTGAAGTTGTCCAGCGCTTCGACAGCGGCCTGAACGCCTTCACTGGCCATCTCCACAAAACCGAAGCCGCGGGCGCGGCCGGTTTCACGGTCGGAAACGAGCTTCACGGAAGCTACTTCACCGTAAGGGGCAAAAAGATCGCGAACGTCATCTTCGGTCGCGGACCAAGGGAGATTGCCGACATAGAGAGACTTAGTCATAAAAAAAAGAGACCTTGTGTAAAAAAGAAAGACAAAATGCCTGCGCATGAACTCCATCAGCTCTCTGCGCGACGTCAGTGCACAATGACTTGTTCCCTGAGAAAGTCAAGGATTTTTTCTTATTTTTTAAAAAGTTAGAAAAAAGAATCCTTCATTTCCGAAAGACCTGAACAAAACCGCCCCATTGCCGTCCGCGCATGTCCCGATGCGCAAACGGCGTTTCAGCCGCCCGCACAGCCGGATGCGTTCCCTTCCGTATTTTCCGCCCGCTACCGCAGAAATTCCGTGAGATCCGATTGCAGGATGGCGTCCAGCTCCTCAGTCCGTCCCGCCTCGCTCTCCGTGAAGGCAAACCCGAAAACGGGCAGTTCGGGCGTATCCACCTTGCGCAGTTCGAGCACCTTCGCAAAATGCGCGGCCAGCCGCTCGTAATCGAAGGCCGAAGACGGCGGCAGGGATTTCGGCTTGTCCAGAATGACCATGCTGTAGATTTTCCCTTCCCGGCCCCGCAGGATGGCGTCAAAATCCGGCTTCCTGCCATTCAGATAGCAGTCCACCGTGTTGATCCCAAAGGCGAAATACGCCATGTCGGTCGTGCACAGCCCCGCAAAGCGCATCGCATTGAACTCAATGGGCAAAATCCGATCGGCCTCGACCCGCAATTCGACATGGGCGGGAAAGTCCCGGATGCCCATCAGGGCGTTGACCTCCCTGAAAAACGCCTCAAAACGCGCCTTGTTCGCTTCGATAACGTCCTTACTCGTATAATACAGCCGATCGCTTACGTCGCTCAGCGACGCGAAACGGTGCTTGAAGATATTCAGGATGACCGGTTCGCCCTCTCCGTCGAAATACACGTCCACGGCGAACTCTTCCCCGGTAATGTATTCCTCCACCAAGAACGACGACTGGTTGACCACGCTTTCGGGGAAGCGTTCCCGGCTTTCGCGCAGATTGCGTTCAATGTCCGCCACAGCCGCAACCCAATCCCCATCAGATGTGATCGTATAGACGCCGAGGCTGAAGAACCCCACGGAGGGCTTGAGGATAAAAGGCTTTTTCCAGCCGCTCACGTCAGCCTTCCCAAGTTCGCCCACCGGGATCTCGCGGAAGAAGAAATCAGGGTACATTCCGGCCAGCAGGCGGCGCAGAGCGGCCTTGTCCTTCATGGCGTCGATATGGCGTGCCACCGGCATATCGCCCAGATGCGCGTGGATCCATTCCAGCGCGTTCTCGGAAGACGTATACAGCCGTTCCCCGTTCCGGCAGCGCCGCTCGGCCTCGGCATCGTCCACAAGGTTCAGGCAATAGTCGCGGGCCAGTTCCGCCGTAAACGGGGTCTCCAATACGGGCTGTCCGCTCCGTTCAAGGTAATTGAGGAAGTGTTTCGAGACATACGGCCTGTCCAACAGGATCATGGAAACCTCCGGTGGTGAGTGTGATCATGGGTTAGGGAAGATTGGGGAAGGGGGGAGGAACCTTTCTGGAGAAAGGTTCCTCCCCCCTTCCCCAAACCCCATCCCCCTTTCTCCAAAGACTTTCATCCTTATCGAATCCCTTTCGCCAGTCTTGCCCGTGGGCGACAGCCCAAAACACTCTCTTTTTTCTTAGGCTGTGTCATGGAGATATTCATTTTTGCAATGAAAGATGTATTTCAACTCTATAAAATTCAAAATGAATTTTTTTGAAAACCATCGAAAAGGCGAATGGCTCGTGTTATAGAAAATGGTTGCTGCTTATTCCTTGAAGTCCCAAAGGAACAACCGGCAAAATGCCTTAGCCGCGGATTCCGTCGATGGGAAAGCAGGAGAAAAAGGCTGTATTTTCACCGTGCTGTGGAGATGAAACAATCGCATATATGACAGAGCCTTTTCATGCAAAGGGAAAGGCGTTGCCACAACAAATGATTGCCGTTTTTTCTGAAAAGCCCAAAAGACAACCAATAAAACGCCTCACCCATAAGGTTGCCTACAGTAGGCTGAAAAACGGAAAGTTGAAAAAAAGCGCATAGTTCCCCTGCTGAGAGATAAAAAAAGGCTCCGTCATAGCATATGGTTGTTTTATTCCCGTAACCTGATGAGATATATGCTTTTTATCTATTTTTCCACTGCTGGGCCCCATGATGGGGGCATTTTATTCGTTATTCCTTTAGAACTTCAAGAAATAAAGCATCAACCGCTTCCTATGACACAGCCTGAAACAAAAGCCCCTGTCATAAGCATATGGTTATTTCATTTCCGTAGCATACTGAGATATATACTTTTCTCTGATTTTTCCGCCAACAGACTCCATAACCGGGACATTTTATTCGCTATTCCTTTGAAATTTCAGGAAATAAAGCATCAGCCATTTCCTATGGCACAGCCAAGCAAAGCGATGCCATGCCCCACAAAAAAGGAAGGCTGTGTTATAGAAAATGGTTGATACTTTTTCCTTGAAGTTCCAAAGGGATAACCGGTAAAATGCCTTATCAGTGAATCCAGCCAAGGGGAAAACTGGAGAAAAAGGCTGTATTTTCACCGCACTGTGGAGATAAAGCAACCATAAACGATAACAGAGCCTTTCTCTTTAT
>NZ_DBMAFI010000127.1:0-3787 GCF_057864385.1 Bilophila sp.
GGGCCTTTTTCAAAAGGCTCCCTTCCCCCTCCCCAATTTTTTCAGCAATTCGCGGCGCGGAGGGTTTCCTCAACCATGTCGAGGGTGGGGGCGTCGTCCTTTTCAAGGCCGGAGAGGGCCCGGACAGCCAGCATGAGCATATCGAGATCAAGGGTCATCTCGGTGCGCCCGTCGTTGATGGTGCAGGCTTCGCCATGCAGGGAAACGCGGTAGGCCCGGCGGCTGCGCTGCTGCCCTTTGCCGGTCACGATGGAATAAATATGCTCGCCGGATTCCGTGGCATAAAGCTTCTGGCGCGTCAATTCGCCGGTTTCTTCGTCAAACCACGAACCCCCGGCGAAGGGACGCCCGGAAAACTGCATCTCAGCCCCGTTGTCCAGATGCAGGACAATGTTTGCTCTGGAAGTGGGCGCGTCATCGGTCATCGTTTTTACCTGCCCGGTAGTTATTGATTTATAAGCGAGAATGCTAGCACTGCCGATCCTCCGGTGTCAACGGGAAGGCGAAGTTCTCCCATGAGAGAATGCAAAAAAACGATTGGCGCGGACGGGGGAGGCATCTTTTCCCCCGCCGCAGGGCGTCAGTTTGCGTCGAATCCCGTTCCGGTCAGTGTAATGAAGGTGATTTCCGAGGGGACGAACAGTCGCAGCGGCATGCCGCCCCAAAGCCCTGAGCCCCTGCTGACGTAAAGCGGCATCCCATCCACGGTATAGGGCCCGCTGACATAGCCGCCGTTAAACGCCGCAATGAGGGGGGCGATGGGCAGGACGAGCCCGCCGTGCGTGTGCCCGGAAAGCTGGAGCGAGGCCCCGGCCTTGGCGCTTTCCGGCGCGAGCGAAGGGCGGTGCGAGAGCATGATCTTGGCGATGTCCTTGGAGAGGCCGGAGAGCGCCTTTTCGGGATCAGGGCCTTCCAGCCCCCAGTTGAGGGCGGCCGTGTCCGTCACCCCGGCAATGGCGAGCGGCGTGCCGCTGACCCGGATTTGCGTGTTTTCGTTCATGAGTACGCGCATGCCGAGGCTCTGGAAAACGGGCAGCCATTGTTGGAGCCCGGAATAATATTCGTGGTTGCCGGGCGTGAGGATGACGCCGTACTTGGCCTTGAGATCCGCTAAGGGGGCCACGTCTTCGGCAAGGCGTGACGGGGAGCCGTCCACCACGTCGCCGGTGATGACGATGAGATCGGGGTTGAGCGAATCCGTGCGGGCCACCACGTCCGCCAGCCATGCCTTGCCGAACGTGGGGCCGATATGCAGATCGGAAAGCTGCGCGATGCGGAACCCGTTCAGTGCGTCAGGCAGGCCGGGGATTTGCATGCGGACTTCACGCACGGAAGGGACGCGCAGGGCTTCCCTCATGCCGTAGCCGGACAGGGCCAGTGCGAGCAGCACCAGCGTGAAGGCCCAGAATCCCGATGCGGGCCTCTTTTCCTTATGCCCGTAGAAAATTTTACGCTGCCGGCCTGCGGAGCGGCGGAAAGGCCATGTGAGGAGCAGGAGCGCGTCCCGCACCACGAGCAGCAGGAACAGGATGGTTACGGCGGAATGGAGGTAGCCGGAGGCGAGCTGTACGGGTTCGGGCATAAACGCGCCCATCGTGCCGTAGACGAGTTTGGTCAGGAGGAGCTTTTCGGCGCAGGCGAACGCGAAGAGGCTGAGGACGAATTTGAGGGGCCAATTCATGCCGGAGGGCAGGATAAGCCGGATGATGACGTACAGGCCCATAAAGGCGGAAAACAGCGTGATCATGCTCATGATGTCAGGCATCCTTTGGGGATGATGAGGGCTTTTTCCCCAGATTCCAGAGCCGTTCGGCGTGGGCGCCGAGGGCCCAGAGGCTGAGGCCGACGATGATGAAGAACAGCCCCTTGTTGAGGCTGTCCCAGAACCATTCAAAGAAGCGTGTGTAGAGGTTCAGGCCCAAAAAGACAAGCCCGTACCCCCGCAGCATGGCGTCGTCGTCCTTCACGCCGAGCCATATGGCGGCACAGGCCGCCGCTCCGAAAAGGAGAGACCAGTGGAACAGTTCCATATGGCGGGCGCGATACCATGAGGCCATGTCGCCGTAGTCGCCGAAAACAGACAGTATCCACAGGCTGATGAACAGATAGAGCAGGCCCACCGAGAGCGTGCTGCGCTCGAAGGCCGCCAGCCGGCCCCAGCGGGCATTGCGTTTGAAGAGGACGGAGAGCCCGCACAGGAGCAGGCCGAGCAGCACGAAGCGCATGGGGTAATTCATCCCCAGATAATAGGCCCCCCAGCCGGAGCTGTACCCCGTTTCGGCACCGAGCCAGCTTCCGAACGAGAGCAGGGCGAAAACCCAGATCAGTCGGGAATCGAGCAGCAGCCCCAGCGCGCCGTATATGGCGGCGGCAAGCAGGAACAGGCTGGAAAGGCTGGAGCCGATATGTTCCCCGCCGTAGGCACAAAGCCATGCGGCGAGTGAGGCGAGCGAGCCCGCAATGGCCAGCACGCCGAGGAAAAACAGGCCCTCATTGGTCAGGCGTTTCCGGGGGGCCCTCCTGCGCCGCCGTATGCCCCAGAAGAACAGGCCCGCCGCCGCAAGGAGCAGGAACAGGCTGCGCCCCAGTTGCGTCATGTCGAAAAGGCGGCTGATGAGTTCAAGGAACAGTTCGTCGCCGAGCAGGGCGGCCACGCCGATGAGTATGCACGCAAGGGCGCCCCACAAGGCATAGCGGCCAAGCCTGTACCAGTCGAAGGGCAGAGGCGTCAGGTCGTCGAGAAGCCGCTTGCCGGTTTCTTCGTCCAGAAGCCCGGATGCCCGCCATTCCTCAATGGCGGCGCGGATTACGGCGGCCTGTTTCTTGGGAACCTTCATCGCCTTCTCCTTGAGGGGCCGCCGCGTCAGCTTTTGCGGCGGATAGTCAGTGTTGCGCCGATGGAGGCCACAATGATGCAGGCCAGAGCTACCCATTGAGCCACGTTGAGCTGTTCTCCGAGGAAAATGATGCCCGACAGGGCCGCGAGGACGGGTTCCATGCTCATCAGGATGCCGAAAGTCTGCGCGGGAAGCTGCTTGAGGGCGACGATTTCCAGCCCATAGGGCAGCGCCGAGGAGAATACGCCGAGCAGCAGGGCCAGCGGGAGTACGGACATGGAGAACATGGACGCCCCCGCCGAGGCCACGCCGAAGGGCAGGATGGCGCAGGCCCCGACGATCATGCCGAGCGAGACGGATGCGCCGCCCCCGGCATTCCCGGCCCGCTTGCCGAAGAAGATGTACATGGCCCAGCAGAACCCGGCTCCGAGCGCGAAGGCCACGCCCACGGGATCGAGATTGCCGGAAAATTCGTGGATGGGCAACAACAGGAACAGGCCGCCGACAGCCAGCGCTATCCACAGGAAGTCGATGAGGCGGCGCGAACCCAGCATGGCTATCGCCAGCGGCCCGGTGAACTCCAGCGCCACGCCCACGCCCAGCGGGATGCGGCTGATGGCCTGATAGAAGCACATATTCATGAGGCCCGTGGACAGGCCGTAGAGGATGATGGGCCGCCATTGGCTGCGGGTGAGCTTCGCCCGCCACGGGCGCATCACCGGAAGCAGCACCAGCGCCGCGAACATAAGGCGCAGGGCCGTCGTCGCCTCAGGGCCGATGATCGGAAAAACGGACTTGGCAAGCGACGCGCTGCACTGGATCGACAGCATGGATATCACCAGCAGCGCTACGGAGAAGAAGGGCGACGTTGTGGACACTTTCATGGCGCAAGGGGGTAAGAGGTTTGCGGGGGAAGGGAGGGGGAAACTTTCTGGAGAAAGTTTCCCCCT
>NZ_DBMAFI010000128.1:0-3491 GCF_057864385.1 Bilophila sp.
CAGGTATCCCATCCCTGTCCGAGGAAGGTGTCGAGAATCTGCTTGCTGGCATCCGTGGGCAGAAGAATTTCCGAGGTGGCAGGGAGTTCAGAGGCCATGGCATCTCCCCTTTTCTTCATTGAGGATGTTGTTGACTTTGTGTCCAATTGAGCTACACTTTCTAAAAACAGGAGGACAATCATGCCTGCCAACGATTATGTTCGCGCCCGCATTGACCCTGCCATCAAGCATGAGGCCGCCGCCGTACTGGCAACCATGGGGCTGACGGTATCCGATCTCTGCCGCATGGCGCTGGCCAGAGTGGCTCATGAAAAGCGTCTGCCTTTCAGCGACGATATTCCCAATGCACTGACCCGTGAAACTATAGAGAAGGCGGAACGGGGAGAGGAAATATTTCACGCCAAGGATGCGGAAGATCTTTTCAGACAGTTGGGGATATAAGTGCGTAACTCCACTTTTACTGCTCAGTTTCGCCGTGATCTGAGAAAGGTGGAACATCGCGGCTACGATATGCAAAAGCTGAAAACGATAATCATGCTTTTGCTTAATGAGGAACCACTGCCTAAGCATTGTCGTGACCATGCCCTCAAAGGAGAGTGGAAACCATACCGGGAGTTGCATATAGAACCGGATTGGCTTCTTGTGTATAAAGTAAGCGAGAATGAGTGCGTTTTTTATCGTACCGGCACCCATGCCGATCTTTTTTCGCTGTAACAGGCGCATGGCGGTCTCCTATTGCTGTGCGCCGACCATGCGGGCATAAAGGTCGTCCATGTCCCTGCCGGTGGTTCCTTCCATGCGGGAAAGGAAGCTAAGCGCAGCAATGACGGTCAGGCGGTCCATAAGCTCCATGTTTTTTCGGGCAAGCTCCATCTGAAAAGCCTGCATGACCGCCATTTCCCGCAACAGTCCGGCATCCGTGGCCGTGGCTATCTGGGCAAACCAGTTGGGGTTGCCTACGCGCATCTGTGAGAGCAGTTTGTAAAGCCCGGCTTCCGAAAGTTTTCCGTCCACAATGCCGGGAGGAGTGCCGCTTCCTCCCGCTTCCGACCACTGATTCTGCGCCCATTCGGTCACGTCTTCCGGCAATGTGGGAGCGTGCAGCACGACGTGGTGGTTGAGCGCTTCGGTAACGGCGGCCAGACGTTCTTCGTGAACCTTCCTTGCCGCCGCGTAGGTCTGTCCTGCCGGAGTTTCCTTCTGTGCGTCTGTGACCATCGGAAGCGGACGGGGATTGGCCAGTGTCTTGATGGATTCATGCGCCTGCGCCACCTGGTCTTCCGTAAGCGTGCTTTGGAGCGGAAAGAGCGCATCCAGACTTTCGGGTTCGGAAGGCTGGTCGTCGGCCAGAATACGGTGCAGAAATTCCACCGGCTTTGCGCCGGGTGTGTTGGCATAGGCGAACTGTTTTTCCCTCATGGTCGCATGAATTTCCTGCCCTGCCTGTGCGCCGAGCTGTATTCCCGCGCCCAGCGAGGTTGCGCCGCAAAGCCCTGAGGGCTGGGCCGCCGTGCCGTACAGATCTTCGGTTTTCATGGCTTCGTCTGCGACGGCCTGCCCCTTGATGGCGGCGACATTGCTTTCCTTGAGCGCGACCAGCGCCCGGACGACGGTTGCCGTTTCGCTTTTGATGGTACCGATGATATTCTGTGCGGCCAGCAGAATTTCCGAACGGATGGCCTGGGCTTCCGCAGCGGTATAGGCGTTAACGGCCTGAATCGTTTCAGATTTGGCCGCTGAAATCATGGCGTTGATGGAACCGCATCCGCAGCCAGCGGCCCAGACCTGGACCGGAAACAGAACAATCGCCAGGGCAAAAAAGAGCTTTTTCATTGTTCCTCCGCCAGTTCATTGGCAATTTCCAAAATGACGTTGACGACTTCATCGTCGGAATCGCTCCTGTCCTCCACCTGCCGTCTGCGTCGTTCCACTTCGGCCTTGGCCGAACCTCCGGGAAAGCGTCGGGCCAGTCTGCGCAAGGCCTCGGACGGTCCCAGCCTTTGATAAAGATGGTTGCGGATGGTTACGTCTTCCGTGGTGGTGCTGAAGGCCCAGAGGGACTGCCCGCCTATGGTCAGACTGAGGACAAGTTGCGACATGCCCGAACCTGTGCGGAACAGGGCTACGAGATTGGAGCCTGTCCTGCCGGGCTTTCCCAGACGGGAAAGGGCATGACGGCAGGCCCCGTTCAGACCGAAGCGGAGACTCAGATTCTCAATGCTCTTTTCCGTGCCGGACCCCAGAATGACGACCGTGGTGGCCAGTTCGTCCGTGATGATTTTGGGAATATCGTCGATGGATTGCGTATAGAGACCGATGGAAAGGTTCCATTTGCGGCTTTCACGGGCCATGGTGGTCATATCCGCCTGCAACTGGCCGGAAACCGAGGTGTTTTTGGTGACGCGATGTGCTTCGTCGTAGCAAAGCCTTTTGGGGTCCTCCCGAATCGCCTCGATTCGCCCGGCATGATAGTCCCGGTAGGCTTCGGGCATGAGCTGCACATCCGCAGGCATCAGGAAGAAGCGTGAACCGAGGACGTGCCGGGCCAGCATATACATGACGGCGGACTGACGATCCGCCGTGGAACCGCCGCGCGGAGCCACTTCATCAAGGTCGAGGCTGACGATCTGAGCGTCGCCGAGGTCGAATTGCGTGGGTTCCTTCAGGATGACATAGGCGTCGATGGCATCCAGAAGGGAACGCCAGACATTGAGAATGAGATTTTCGTCATAGGTGTTCTGGATGCCTTTGTTCTGCCTGATTTGCGAGCCGACATCCGCCAGCAGAGGCACGGCGTAGCGCTGGGCCTGCAAGGCCTCATGGACATAGCCCCGTTCAAAAAGGGCATCGACCACTTCCCACCAGGACGTGGAAGTGTCCCGGCGTATGCCTTCTTCCGTGATGAGGGCGTGCAGCTTCGGAAGCACGTTCGGCTGGTAAAGCCGGGGGTGATGGTTGTCGGAGAGTTCCTCATAGGCGAGATCAACCGCTCTGCCTATGAGTCCGGGAACGCCGTCTGCCGGAGCCGTGACATCCAGAGGCGTGGCCAGCAAAGACAGCAGATTGACCAGAAATGCCTTGTGAGACGGCAGAGGTTTTCTGTTGCCGAGAGGCGTATCAAAGGGATTGATGGCATAGTCCGGCGTCATCCTGAGCCTGTGATAGGCCGCGAGATGTTTGCGGCCTTCAGGCAGATTTTCCTTCAGCAGCGTTATCAGCCCGGAGCTGGACGGACCGACATCCACGATGGACAGCCACGGCAGACGTGACAGTCCGCTCTGAGTGACGAACGCGAAGTTGAAGGCATTGAGAAAAACGGACTTGCCTCCGCCCATGGGG
Organism: Bilophila sp.; assembly: GCF_057864385.1. Lineage (NCBI taxonomy): Bacteria > Pseudomonadati > Thermodesulfobacteriota > Desulfovibrionia > Desulfovibrionales > Desulfovibrionaceae > Bilophila > Bilophila sp. Next base: position 3,340 of record NZ_DBMAFI010000128.1, read on the forward strand.
GCAACGCCGAGGTCTATCCAGGCGGCCTGTTTCGAAGAGTTGGCCGCATAAGGCATGATTTTACCGTCCTGGGTTCGGAACAGCAGGCTTCCTTCCCGCCACGGCGACGCCGGACGCAGCGGCAACATGCCAAGAGCGTCCTGCAAGGGCGC
>NZ_DBMAFI010000129.1:0-3361 GCF_057864385.1 Bilophila sp.
GCGCCCCCGGAAAAGTGCCCGATACCAGTCAAGATTCAGCGCCTGGTGGACAAGCAGAAGCGCCTGAAAAGACACGCCGCATACCCCATGCCGCAGCAGGCCGCGCGTCATGGGGTAGCTCATGAGACAGAGCATGAGGCCGAACATGGCCGTATCCACGGCAATTTTCACTCCCCGCCGGGCGCTCATTTTTTCAGCCCGCTTGCATGCAGCCAGTCATCGATACGCCCGGAAAGGCCGCGTCCGCCCGAATAGTTGAATTCAAGCCCCATACCCACATATGCGTCTGGCACGGTCTTGGCGAGATCAGAAACGCTGTCGCCCCATACGGTGCCGCCGTGGCTGCTGAAGGGAAGGACGATCTTGCCCTGAAAATCATGGGACTCCAAGAAGGAAAGCACGGGCATGGGCATGGTGGCCCACCAAGTGGGATAGCCCAGCAGGACGACATCATACTTGCCCATATTCTCAACTCGCGCGTCCAGCGGCGGGCGAACACCGTTATTCAGATCCGCCTGCGAAACTTCATAGATATTGCCCCGGTAAGGGTGTTGCATACGTATCTCGAACAGGTCAGCCCCCAGGCGGTCGCTGATGATTACAGCGGCGCGCCCGGTATTGCCCGAATAGGAATAATAAGCGACCAGCACACGGGGATGTTCCGGCATGGCGATGCGCGAAGGAGGCGTGGTATCCACCACCTCATCAAGGGGCGCTGCATTGCGGCAGATGCGGAAGCCGAGATTAGGATCGGGGTCTATGGGATTAGTGGCGGAACGGTAGGCGCTGCGCAGATGCTTGCCGAAGTCGATATAGCTGCCGCCGCGGTTCACGCGCAGGGAACCGGAGGAAGGCCCGGATGGATTTTCCGTGCGCCCGGTATCATACGCGCCGTAATAGTCGAACACCCATTCCGAAACATTGCCGTGCGTGTGGTGAAGTCCGAAGGCGTTGGCGGGAAGTGTATCCACTTCCATGGTTTCTCCCCGGTAGTGACTTGTGCGCACGTTGGGGTCACGTCGGGTCACATAGTTTTCCTCAATACGATAGGGATAGGTGGCTTCAAAGTTGACGCTGTCGCTGTGTACCTGATTGCCCACGTTGAAAACAGTGTCGGTTCCCGCGCGGGCGGCATATTCCCACTCCGCTTCGGTAAGCAGGCGGTAGCCGTTGGCCTTGCGATCCCAGCGCACCGCCTCTCCATTGATGACATAGGCGGGTTCCAGCCCTCTGTGCAGGCTGAGGGCATTGCAGTAGCGCACGGCGTCAAGCCAAGTCACGTTTTCCACCGGCAGGCGGCCACCTTTATGCTGGCTGGGATTCTTGCCCATCATGGCCTCATAATCCGCCTGTGTGACCTCATACGGATCGATATGAAACGCGCTGACGCGCACCTGGTGGCACACTTCATCGCTGCCGCGCTGCCGCTCACTGTCGGGGCTTCCCATCTGGAAAGTCCTGCCGGGCAGAAGCAGAAAGCCGTCATTGACGGAGGCCGCATCCACGCCATACGCAGTGCCCGCCGTCAGGAACACAAGGGAAAACATCTTCAATCCCCATCTGAAAAAACAATTCATGAAAACCTCCAATTCACTGTTATCATACGGGATTATGAACGTAGACTTCTCATATCCCTCATGGCAAAAAGACTGTCATAGATTAATCAACACTCCAGTGACGAGAGAAAAAATCAAAATAAAAACGAGATAGACAGTGAAATTACGCACCCCCAGGATGATTTTTATGGCCCCCAGTTTGGCAATTTTTGTTGCGGCTCCGGCAAGCAGGAATGCAACGACGCTTCCTTCGCTGAGTCCCATTTCCTGCCAGGTTCGCAACAGGGAAATGACCGCTCCATCACATGTATACACCGGTACGGAAACCAATACGGCAAGACCCACTTCAAAAGAGCGTCCATACCCCAATACAAGCTGTATCCATGATCTTGGGATAAAGACCTCAAAGAGCGCGGCCAGTGCTATCCCTATGACAAAATAGGGAAAGGTAATCCTGAAGGACTTGCGCAAATCGCTGAAAAACGTCTTCCCTACAGGAGCGCTTCCCGGAGCAAATTTATCGAACTCAAAAAGCTTCTTGTCCCGGTAGCAAACTTCCGTCAGCCAGCCGCCTAAAATCCCGGCCAGGATACACAGCGCCAGACGCCACATGGCAACACTTGTCCCAAGGGAAAACGTCAAAATGAAAATATTCGGGTTAAGCAGAATAGAACTTATGGTAAACGCCGCCAGTATGGATTGTGGAATATTTTTTCTTCCCAATGTCGCGACGAGAGGAATTGTGCCATACATGCACAAAGGAGAAGCCGCGCCCAGAAATGAAGCGATCACAGAGGAAAGCAGGGAAAAACGCCCCTCTTTCATCCTGTGAACCTTAGCGATCATATCCTGCGACAGATATCGGGAAATGAGAGAACCGACAAAGAGCCCCGCAATCCAGAACGGGCCGACAGCCATGATTTGAGCACACAGGCTCGTCAGCACCATATGCAGTGTATCGGAATACATTGCTTTCTCTCGGATTATAAAAAATACTATGAGTTTGTATCTTTTGGTGGAGATGCTTCCATGTTCTCAACGCTATCAATCCTGCATATCCATCTGTAAAAAATAATAATATTGATAGCAGCCAGAACAAGGACAGCGTCAATCAGACCAATGCAATGAAACATGATTCTCTCCGAATATATGAGTGATGCCTACTTATTTGTGTACAATTGATGTTCCCATATATATTCCGCAACAGATGCTGGAACGGATACTTCTATCGAACGTCCTTGTTCCCTTTCCGTTCTGACTCTGGTTGAAGACAGAGCTTGCCCGCCATGAACAAACAGCGTCTTTAGCCTGTACTGCTTCAACATGTTCTCTGTTGCCTCAAGATTACAGCGGATGCCGCTTCGGGTTATGACGGCTATCGTCGCCAGTCCGGCAATTCGTTCCAGACCTTTCCATAAGGGAACGCGCTCATACACGTCACTTCCCATAAGCAAAAAGAGTGTCGCATCAGGGTAAAAATGTCTGACGGCTTCAAGCATGTCGCATGAGTACATCCCCGTGGTATGTCTGCCTTCCACATCGCTTGTTGATACGCCGGGAATCCCCTGTATCGCCAGTTGGCACATGCGGTAGCGATGTTCAAAAGGAACAGGAGAGGTTTGCTTATAAAAAGCCGCTCCGGAGGGAACCAACAGGACAGCATCAAGATGCAGTTCGCTCTTGAATACCCTGATTGCCTCCATGTGTCCGTTATGAATAGGATTGAAGCTGCCCCCGAAAACGCCGATCCGCAGGGACCGAAGGCGATCCGTCAAAAAGCCTGTCTTCCCAGTGCCCATATTGCC
>NZ_DBMAFI010000130.1:0-3360 GCF_057864385.1 Bilophila sp.
TCGCCCAACTTTTTGCACAGCTTTCCCATGCTGAACGCGCGATCCACTGAAGACGCCTTCACAGCGATTTCACCCACAAAGATGATGGCCCCAGAACCTTTCTTCTCAAAACGCAAACCGACTCCCGCCAGCTTCTCATGCAATTCGGCCCACGATTTCGCGTTCTTGATGATGCCGTGGCCGCGTTCCTGCGCGATGCGCTGGGCGGATTTCTCGCCGGTGGCGTGTTCAAAATCCAGCGCGGCCTGCTTCGGTTTTATCTCGCGGGCCGTCCTTCTTCGCGCCAGTTCTCCATCTTCCAATACCGCGTACATAGAGTTTTCTTCACCGGCCCATCCTTGTTTGTGTTCAATGAACGCCACGATTTTATGCGCTTCCCGGATATCGAAACCTCTGTGCGGCTGCACAACTTTTCCGCTATCCGGGTTCATGCGATTGACCGCAATGTGGAGATGATAATTGTCCGTATCGTAGTGCAACCCATAGACAGTCTGGTGGCCGGTTAAGCCCATCCTTTCAAGAAAAACATCCACCAATTCCTCCACCTGTTCTCTGGTGGGCTGTTCACTTTCCTGCCAGGAAAACATCCAGTGCTGTACCGGCATATTGCTGTGTGCGGACTCCCGCGCAAGGGCAATCATTTCCATCTTCTGACCGGTATGGGTCGCTGAAAGAAAACCTCTTCCTCCCGCGTATTCGATTTTCTCCTGCGGGTTTTTGTTGTGGGGGTAGCGGATGTAATCCACCAGGTCGCCTATCTGCCACGCTTTGGGCTTTTCAGCCTTCGTATTCTTGATTTTCTTGACAATCATAATGACAACGCAGCGAAATTTTCTGGATGGCCCATGTCAGATTTCGCAGGGCTTCCTCCTGCCTTTCAAAAACATCCGGGGGAGCTTTGGCCTGCCGGAGTGTCTCAAAATTGTGCTTGAGCAACCCGCCGATACGCCTCAATTCTGCGATGGTGTTCAAATCCGTATGGGCGGCAATCCTGCCTCCGAAAAAGCGTCGCCGCATATATTCCGACAGAGACAATCCGGCGATTTCCGCCTGCTCCGTGAGGCGCGTTTTTTCCTCAACGGTCACTCGAAGAGTGATCAGGATATTGGCGGCATACCTGCCGCCTCCCTTCGTGCCTTTTCTGCCTTTCATGCCTCTTGCCTTTGGAATGCGAGAAGCGAAGCGCCGAGCATTTCGGGAGTCCAGAGGGCGTAGCCTTCTGGCAGGATGGTAGTTGTGTATTACAACTACCATCCTGCCACGAAGAACCCGCCTCGTGCAGTGGCCAAATTGTATATATGAAGAAATTTTCCGTATACTGGCGGCACTTTTCCACAAGGAGGAAATGCTGTGGCCAAAAACGCAACTATCCGCCCTCAACAAATAGAACGGGCAAGGAAACTGCTTCAGGATTTGCCGGAGAAAGAAGACAGAAAAACACGCCCGGAGGCGGCGGAACTACTGGAGAGGGATTTCAGAAAGGCGAAGGAGAAAGGCTATAATCCCAGAGAACTGAGCCAAATGCTCAAGAACGAGGGCATCATCATTCCCGCGTATCTCATAAAACGATTTTTTTCGGAGGACGAGAATGTTTCCGCTCCTCAGAAAAAGGAGACGACACCTGTAAAAAAACACCCCACGGAAAAAGCATCTTTATTGTCTCCGATACATCAAACGAGAATCTGTAACATGAACATGCCCATTTTTTATATTGGAATAAACAAAGGCATCGTCGGCAAGAATAAGCTGGCCTTCACCCTGATTGGCTATCTGCTCGATAATGGGAAACAGGCGCTTCTGCTGGAAAGCGATACCTCGAATCTCGATGTGTACAACAAAGAAAGTCACTCTCTGGTGCAGAGCCGTCTGGCGGAAAGCCCACCCCGAAAACAGCATATCCATACATGCTGGCATGGGGAGCCACGGCATCTTTTTCACTGCTGCCTTATGGAAGTTTCCTGCTGTGGGTCGGCTTCCGGTTCAGCTCAGGGCAGGTGCAGCCGCCCGCCCTGTTACGGATGCCTGCGGGAATCATTCTGGCTGCAATCTGCCTCTGCTGCGGAATTCTTTTCGGGATATTCGCCGCAAAAAAGTTCTCCGAAGCAAATCGGGACCGACGTAAATTCCTGCTGGTGGCAATCGCCTGTATCGTGCTGGGATGATGCTTCACCGCGTTGACGCTGGTGTGATATTCTCCTCTTGTCCTCTGCATAAAAAATGCCGTGCAATAAAATTCTTTACACGGCATTTTTCCTTATCAAGAGTGGAAATCATCAAAAACTTTCACGGTAAGAGCATATATGAAACCAGATTCAAAAATATTTTTTCTTTTTTCCCAATCAGTTCTATATTGCTGAAATAAAAATCTTTCAACAGTGTGCAGCTTCGACAAATATATACAGTTCAATACAATAGGAGAAAAGTATGATGGAGTTCGTCCTTCTTTTCCCATGCGGAACCGGCACAAACGCCCCAATGCGGATCATACAAGATTGCCGTAGCTTTATGATCCACCGTCAATCTTTTACCTGGAGAACGCCGCATGGTTCGCCGCCGTCCGTCAGTTTCCTCCACAAGCTCGCCGTCCTTGCCGGTCAAAAGGAACAGCGGGCAACCGGAGCGCGACACATTCAATCTTGATGGTTTTGTTTCATCCGTCTATCTGCCGCATATCCGGTTGCGCAAGCGAAGCTGGCGCGTGGATGAGCGCATTGCCCGACAGCATCTGTCCCCGACGTTCGGAGCACGGGAACTTGCCGACATACAACGCCACGAAGTGGAAGACTGGCTGCACGGGCTGGCGTCCAGCGGGCTGGCCCCGGCCACCTGCAACCGTATTCTGGCAGTCTTCAAGACAATTTGCTCTCTGGCCGTAATGCGTGGTCTTCTGCCCACGGGACAATCGCCATGCGCGGGAGTCTCGCCCTTCAAAATCCACGCGCAGCGGGAACGCTACCTCTCGCGGGATGAGGCACAACGGCTCATGCGGGCGCTGGAAAAAAGCGACCGGCCGGAAGCCTTTGCCATCCGCCTGCTTCTACTGACCGGGGCGCGCAAGAGCGAAGTCCTCAAGGCGCGCTGGGAACACGTCCGCCTGGATTTACGGCTGCTCATCGTACCGCTGTCCAAGTCCGGAAAACCTCGTCATATTCCGCTGTCCGACGAGGCCATAACAGTCATTCGCTCCATCCCGCGCCAGCAAGGGAACCCCTGGCTGTTCCCCGGCCATGCTCCGGGAAAGCCGCTTTCCGATCTCTATCTGCTCTGGAACAGGCTCCGGCGGGAACTGGGGCTTGCCGACGTGCGCATCCACGATTTGCGGCATACCTTCGCCTCTTTTCTGGTCAATGCCGGGCACTC
>NZ_DBMAFI010000131.1:0-3183 GCF_057864385.1 Bilophila sp.
CTGGAGAAAGGTTCCCCTTCCCCCTCTCCAATCTTAAACTTTATTTCCCAGGGCTGGCGAGCTTCTTCTTGCCGGCGGACTGGTAGCGCTTGAGTGCATTCAACTCGGCCTTGCGCAGACGGATGGAGTGGGGGGTTACTTCGACCAGCTCGTCTTCACGGACGAAATGCAGGGCATGCTCCAACGTCATAGGGCGGACGGGCGTCAAGACAACGGCTTCGTCCTTGCCGGAGGCGCGCAGGTTGGTGAGCTTCTTTTCCTTGGTAGGGTTCACGTCGATGTCGTTATCGCGGTTGTGCTCGCCGACGATCATGCCTTCATAGACGGGATCGCCAGGCACCACGAAAAGCTGGCCGCGCGGCTCAAGGTTGAAGAGCGCGTAGGCGACGGCGTTCCCGGCGCGGTCGGACACGATGGAGCCAGTGAATCGGCTCGGAAAATCGCCGCGATAGGGCTCGTAACCTTCAAGCAGGGAGTTCATGATGCCCGTGCCCTTGGTGTCGGTGAGGAACTCGTCGCGGTAGCCGATGAGCCCGCGGGACGGAACCGAGAATTCCAGACGGACGCGGCCCGTGCCGTTGTTCACGCAATTGACCATACGGCCCTTGCGCTGAGCGATCTTGTCGGTCACGACGCCCATGAAGTTTTCGTCGCAATCAACGTAAAGCTGTTCGATGGGTTCGAGGAGCTGCCCGTTTTCGTCCCGCTTAAAGATGACTTCGGGGCGGCCCACGCAGAGCTCGAAGTCTTCGCGGCGCATGGTTTCGATGAGGATGGCCATCTGGAACTCGCCGCGGCCCTTGACGATGAAGCTGTCCTTCTCGTCGGGCTCCTCAATCTTGATGGCCACGTTGATGAGGGCTTCCTTGAGCAGTCGCTCGCGGATCTTGCGGGACTGGACGTTCTTGCCTTCGCGTCCGGCGAGAGGCGAAGTATTGATGGTAAAGCGCATGGCCACGGTGGGCTCATCCACACGGAGGCGCGGGAGCACGCGGATGTTTTCCTTGGTGCAGATGGTGTCGCCGATGGCTACGTCATCCATGCCCGCGATGATGACGATGTCGCCGGGCATGGCTTCCGTAATATCGACGAGACGCAGGCCTTCGTAGGCTTGCAGGCGGGTCACGCGCAGGGGCACTGGGACGCCCGCCTCATTGACGCAGACCAACGCCTCGTTGGAACGAACTGTCCCATGCAGGCTGCGGCCCACGGCGAGGCGTCCGAGGTATTCGGAGTAGTCGAGATCCGAAACCAGCATTTGGAAGGGCTCTTCTGGATCGTAGGACGGGCCGGGAACTACTTCAAGGATGGTTTCAAAGAGAGGGGAGAGATCTACGCGGGGGGCGTCCAGCTCGCGCATGGCTACGGCGTCGCGTCCGATGGCGTAGAGCACCGGAAATTCGAGTTGTTCTTCCGTAGAGTCGAGATCGATGAACAGATCGTAGACTTCGTTCAGCACTTCCTGCGCGCGGGCGTCCTTACGGTCAATCTTGTTGATGACCACGATAATCTTGAGGCCGCGTTCCAGCGCTTTGCGGAGCACGAAACGGGTCTGGGGCAGAGGGCCCTCCGCCGCATCGACCAGCAGGATGGCACCGTCGGCCATGGATAGGGCGCGCTCGACCTCACCGCCGAAGTCGGCGTGGCCGGGGGTGTCGATAATGTTGATTTTTACGCCGTTCCAGCTCACGGCACAGTTCTTGGCGGAGATGGTGATGCCGCGTTCCCGTTCCAGATCCATGCTGTCCATGACACGGTCATCAACCTGCTGGTCGCTTCGGAAAATCCCGCTCTGGCGGAAAAGGGCGTCCACGAGCGTGGTCTTGCCGTGGTCAACGTGAGCAATGATGGCGATATTACGAAGCTTTTCGTTACGAACGAGATCTTTCAAGAAAGTATCCTCATGGAGATTGGCCGGACGAGACCGGAAGGGCAGGCCGGAAAAAAGGGCGCGTCAACAATGACGGAATCGGTATCTGTACACCGTTTCGCCTTGTTACGCAAGCGGCTGTAAAAACGCTTCCCCAAGCGGAAAAGGAAATAGGGAACCCACATGCCCCAGCCCCAGCTTTCTGAATAGGATTCCTTCAGCTCTTCAAGAAAAATATATATCTGCATGAATTACTTAGTTTATTCAGCGTATTTGGGAGGATAGGGAGAACCCTCATGTACACGGAACCCGTAACGTATCCCTCATACGGAAAGCGTTTCCAGTGGAAAACACCGTGCCTGTACGCTGGGGCCGAAACGCGGTAGAAGGGAAACATACGGCATCGGGCCGTACAGGAGGATGACATGAATGTGGAAATCGAGCGGAAATTTCTTGTCAAAAGCGAGGCATGGCGTGGGCTCGCCGAAGGTGTGCGGTTCCGGCAGGGCTACTTGCAGACGCACCCATGCACGATCCGCGTGCGTACGGAAGGCGAACGCGGCGTCCTGACCGTTAAAGGACAGACACGGGGGTTTTCCCGCGAGGAGTTCGAGTACGAGATCCCGCGTGGGGATGCCGACAGGATGCTTGATACGCTGGCGCTGCCATCCCTCATCGATAAGATCCGTTACAAAATCCCTTATCAGGGCTTCGTTTGGGAAGTCGACGAGTTCCTTGGGGACAACGCGGGGCTTGTCGTCGCTGAAATCGAACTTTCCGACGAGGGGCAAACCTTTGAACTGCCCGACTGGATCGGGGAAGAAGTGACGGGCGACCACCGGTATGCCAATTCCGCGCTGTCGAGCCGTCCGTTTTGTACATGGTAGGCTGGATTCCCTGACACCATGCGGAAACGTTAGGGGCAGGGGCTTTTCCGGGGAAAAATTTTCCCTTTTGGCCCTGTAATAGCATGTGGTTGTTTCATCTCCACAGCACGGTGAAAGTACAGCCTTTTTCTCCTGTTTTTCTTTTGGCGGGATCCACGGCTAAGGCATTTTGTTGGTTATTCCTTTGGAACTTTAAGAAAAAAGGCATCAACCATTTTCTAGGTCGTATCGGCAATTAGATATAATTTATTCAAATTATTTAACTGGTTTTCATAAAAAAGATTGTTTTCGATAATTTCAAGTGATTGCATGTAAAATGACGACACGACCTAGGAGCTGTCTCTAAATAAGTTCTCGACTTTTCGTCTTTCTGTTGTTTTGATGTCTGGCATGAGCAGACACGATATTTCAGACGAAAAATGGGCC
>NZ_DBMAFI010000132.1:0-3157 GCF_057864385.1 Bilophila sp.
CAGACGATGGGCTACGGCATCTCCGGCACATGGGCGGTCATGGGCCGAGTGAAGGACATCTCGTTTATGGAAGATCTCTCCCATGTTCTGCGCGTCGTGTACTATCAGGGCACGAACAATAGGGAAATGGTGCGGAACAAGATGATCTCCGACCCGCAGGACTCCCAGTACAGCATGATCTACCTGACCACGGGTGACAAGGCCGTGGAAGTGAACTTGGATACGGAATATAAGCTGTATGAGAACCTCTCGCTGTTCGTGGAGCTCGGCTACATCCGCCTTGATCTCGACAAGGATTTGTGGAGGGGCGTGGGCTACGAGGCGAAGGAAAACAACTTCAAGGGCACCTTCAGCATCGGCTACAAGTTCTAGGCGAACCGGGGCCTTCGCCTTTCCTCCGGTGAAGGCTCCGCGTTTCAACGTTCGGAGATGGTGCCTCTATCGGGTTTGCCGGGGCTTCCGCTTCCCCTTGTGGGATGGAGCAAGCCGCCGGGTCTGGGAACGGCCCGGCGGAACCCCGGCGATGCGATGTCGAAAACGGACGCTCTGCGCAATGGCGGGGAGTCTGTTTTTTGTGGGAACCGGGGCGGCGTCAATCCAGCATAGGGCGGAGTTAGGCCGTCCGCCCGGTACCGTGGGAAGAGGGGATTTTCTTTTGCCATGCCGGTGCGTGCGGCCTTTTTTCGGCAATGGGGGGCTCCGAGAGCTCACCCCGGCAGTGGGGCGGGGCGCTGAGATCGGCCTTTACTGGCTAGGGTGGCGGCATACGCGGATGATTTGAGCGGTGCTAAGGGTATCCCTCTCCGGGGGGGCAATGAGGCGTCGAACATCTGGAGCTGTTCTTCCAGAGTACCCCCCCACCGGGGTGTTTCCCAATCCCCACCCCGCAGCAAGGTGGCGGCGAAGTATGCCGGGCCCCGCCGGGGAGTTTCTCCGTCTGTTCACTCTAGGTTGTGTCGTTATTTTATATGTAACTATTTGAAATTATCGAAAACAATCTTTTGTGATTTGAAAATAGTTGAATAATTTCAATGGATTATATCTAATTAACGGTGTGACTTGGAAGCGCTTGGTGAAGCATTCATTTCTCCGGCGGAAGATGCTGTCCCTCCGACCGCCCTCAGGCTTTGCGGCGATGGCGGTATGGGCCTTCCTTCCCGGTGCAGGGCACGGCGCTGCGTATCACGCTGCCCGCCAGCTAGGGCGCAGGGAACCGATCCCCGGCGCTCTGTCGCGTACCACGTTGGTGTCCGCCCAGAGCTTGGGCTTTTCCGCCGAAGCTCAGGGGCACGCCGCCGTCGCAGTCCTCCCGTCGTGTCCCATAACCTAGCGGAACAGCCCCAGATACCCCGCCAAGGCCATCCCCGCGAGGGCAATGAACATCCATTTCAGCTTGCCGATCCGCAGTGCCTTGATGAGTGCGGCCTGTTCTTCGAGGGCCTCCCTGTTGGTGCCCGCCCAGAGCTTGGGCTTTTCCGCCGAAGCTCATGGGCACGCCGCCGTCGCAGCCCTCCCATCGTGTCCCATAACCTAGCGGAACAGCCCCAGATACCCCGCCAAGGCCATTCCCGCGAGGGCGATGAACATCCATTTCAGTTTGCTGATCCGCAGTGCCTTGATGAGCGCGGCCTGTTCTTCGAGGGCCTCCCTTTCCGTTTGCCTCATGGTGTAGGTACGGATCAGTTGTTCCCGGACGTAGGCTCCGGCGCTGGTGGGCGTCGTCGTGCAGAAATCCGCTATGATGTCCGCATACGTCAGGTTGCCGGAGTGGCCGAGGCCGGTGATCCTGTGCGCCGCTTTACGCGCAAGGGCCTTGACGACGTATTCGTGCTGGAATGTGGTAAACTCGGCGTCGCCTCCACCCCCGCGTATCAGCACGACGACATTGCCGCCTGCCTGATCTATCGCCCGTGCTATGGCGGACGGATCCGTCATGGAGGTCGGCAGGGATTCCACGTTGACGTTTTTCAGATCAAGCTCGTTCCTGAAGTCGGCGAAGACGTTGGCGGCATGGGACTTGGAATGGATCACGGAGATGGCGGTCACCCGGTTCGGGAAGGGTATCCTTTTAAAGCCAAGTTCCTTGAGGTGGCTGATCGTCCCTTCAACATCTTGAGGGGGCTCTTGGCCGCGTCCTCCCCCGGAAGCCTCAATGACCGAGGCCGCATGGACATGGAGTTTGAAGAGGACGACGGATTTCTTCAAATACACCACCGGGGTGCCGAGGACATCAACGCGATCCCCCGGCCGTATGCCCCCGCTTTGAATGGCCTCAAGCGGCAGATCCACACAGATGCTTTTTCCCTCGTCGGTGAGTTCAATGCCGTAATGGACACCATTCCAGAATGTCCTTTTGGCAGTCCAGTCCCCGATGATCCCCTGCGTCCTGAAGACGCTGCTGGAGCTGTCTACGGCGTTTTTGAGGGCAGTCCCCGCCATATCCTCGAAAACGGAACTCAGGCGGGCAACGGACAAAGACGGCATCGTGGGCATTGGCATATTGGATTCTCCGAAAGGCGTTGCGAAATGTTCAGCATGGTTTCCCGGTCGAGTCAACCCGCACGGGGGAAACGGCATCCCCGGCGGAACATGGCATACGGGCATGGAACCCGCCATAAGGGAAGGGCGTAAGCCCATCCGGGGATGCTGCCTTTGACGGCTACGTGTCCGAATAAAAAGAGGGCCCCGCTGTAACGGGCTGCGGCTCCATGAAGAGAGGGGCCGGGCTGGCGGGGGACACCTCTGTCTTCCTGTGTGGATCGTGGCGGTACGGCGGCGTGAAAAGCAAAGGAAAAGGCTCTGTCATGGCATGTGGTTGTTTCATCTTCACAACGCGGTGAACATGCGGCCTTTTTCTCCGGTTTTCCCATCGGCGGAATCCATGCCCAATGCCTTTTACCGGTTATTCCTTTGGAATTTCAAGGAAAAAACATCAACCGTTTTCTAGGCCGTGTCGTCAGTTTGATATAACCTATTGAAATTATTTAGTTATTTTTCAAGCTATAAAAAGATTGTTTTTAATAGTTTCAAATAATTGCATGTAAAACGACGACACGGCCTAGGGGCTGTCCCTAAATAGTTTACTGGAGCCAAATAAGGCATGATGCCAGCATGACAGATGCTTTAAAAGTTATGGCCAGCTTATCATATCGAGTAG
>NZ_DBMAFI010000133.1:0-2964 GCF_057864385.1 Bilophila sp.
GCATGCCGCATGAAAGACATGCTGCGAAAGAGCGAGCCCGCTTCGCAGCTGGCGTCATCGTCCATGAACAGGCAGTGGGTGTATGTCTCTCCCTCCTGATAGTGGATAAGGCTGCGCATAAAGCCGCCCGTCCCGCCGAGGTTTTTGTTTGGAATCAAGTGTGCGGCGGGGACATCTTCAGGGGCAAGGGTTTGCCCGTTGTCGACCACGGTTATGTCGATGAGGTCGTGATAGAGGGGATGCGCGGCAATGGCCTTGCCCAGCCGGGCCACGGACGCCTTGACAGCCTCCTCGCGGCGGAAGGTGGTGATGCCGATGCCAAGGCGCACGGGCTGGGTTTCAGGGGCATCCGTCAGGTATCCTCCGCCGTACAGGACGCACTCCCGTTCGGCATGAATGCACAGGCCGATGATGCCGGTATCGGGATAAGTGCCGAGCGGCAATTCCAGTGTGGCCCGTTGGTCGGCTTTCACTTTCCATGAAGTGAGAACTCTTTTCCCCGCTTCGCAGATATGGATAACCTCGGCCCGCGCTTCGCCTGCAAAATCGAGGTACATCGACAGATGATCTACATTGGTATAGCTTTGCCACTTTACGGCGCTGAAGGCATTGAAGTAGGTCAGTAAGTCTACGGAAGAATTTTTCTTCAGGTGAACGCATTTGTCCTCGAAGGAATAGTAGGCGCGTTCTCCGGCAAACCGGTAGTATAGTGGTTCTTCACAACATAATTCATATGTGGGGGACAGAAAATCATAGAGTACATGTTCAGGGCGGATCTCTTTTTCGGCGGCAACAGGAGTGCCGTCAAAGACAGCACTTTCTTCCAGCGCATACAGGCTGATCTCAAGTGTGCCGGACTGAACTCTGCTCAGGTCTATTTCGAATATATTCTTGCTTGGCCTGCGGGCCTCGACCGTTTTTTCTCCACACCAGACAAAGGATTTTCCCTTAGCGCTGACACCGGCTTTGAGCAAAAGTTTGCCGACAAAATGTAAAGATAGAGAAAAGCAATCGCCATAATATTTTTTCAGAAAAGCAACATCCAGGGGGGAGAACTGGATTCGATCCCACCGAAACCATTTTCCCTCCTCAATGTAGAGTTCATCACCTATCAGGCAGGGTTCAGGAGACAATCTGTCCACAAACTGAAAAATGTCCATAAAGTTACTCCATCCATGCAAATGAAAGATCATACCAAGGCATATTGTATTTTTTGTTTTATTGTCGGGATATTAGTGCTGAGATATATTTTTCCTTTGTTCAAGCGTTTAAAGTTCCGTATAAGTTTATCTTTGTTTTCAGAAGATACTTTTTTTATGAGGCTATTCATCTGAATAAATACTTTATATAGAAAGAAATCGTAATCTATAAAACCATTGCTTGATAGCCAGTCTGCTTCTATATTCCATGCATTAATAACAAAATCTATTTTATCATTTACAAATTTTGTTGACTGCATATTATGCATCGTATATGTGTATTTTATATCATTTATTATATATATTGAAGGGTTAGAATAAAATAGAGAAACCATGAACATGGCGTCTTGAAACGATGCGCTTGGGGTTTCACAAAAAAATACAGATTTTTGTAAGATAAAACTTTTTCGGTATATGCCATTAAAAACAGAAGGGTGAGAGCGCCAGAATCTTTTCAAGGCGAATTTGTCAAGAATCCTTCCTGTAAAATCTTGTTCCCAGTGATACAGAATGCGGGATGTGCCATTTTCATGGCGATATATTCCATTGTATCTAATAATATCAGCCTGTATGTAGTGCTCGGCAATTTGGCGAAGGTTAGAATAGAAATCATGGGTGATATGGTCATCCGGCTCAAAAATAGCAAAAAAATCTCCAGCAGCTTGCCTGATTCCGAAGTTGCAGGCATGGCCATATCCTTTATTTTCTGTGGTGAATATATGAAAGCGGGCATCTCCCGCGCACATTTCCTGCATCAATGAAAGCGTGGAATCCGTGGAACCGTCATTGACAAGAAGAAATTCTAAATTCGGTTCATCTTGAGCCTTCAGACAGGAAATTGTCCGTGCAATAAAGTTTTCCATATTGTAGATGGGGACGATGACGGAAATTTTCATATTCTGTTTCCTCACAGCCCCACGGCGACCTTGACGGCCACGGCCATCTGGTAGAGCACCTGGGTCACGTCCTTGACCAGCTGCAGGTTTTTGGAATCAAACTTGGGCATGACCAGGATGCGGTCGCCGGGTTCGATGGGTTGTCCCTTGGCGTGGGCGACTTCCCCGTTCAGGCCGACAATCAGTATATTGTCCGTATCCGCGCGATCGGACAGGCCGCCCGCGCCGCTGAGGTAGCCTTTCAGGGAGAGGCCCTTTTCCCAGGTCACGGCGGTGGGGATGAGCACTTCGCCGGAGACGTGGACCACGTCCGTTTTCCTGGGGATGATGATCTCGTCGCCTTCTTCCAGCAGCACGTCGGAAATCCTGCCGCCGCGGGAGACCACCAGCACGCCGTCCGGCTCCAGTTTTGAGGCCCGCTGCACGAAGTTCTGGATCAGCTCGGCTTCCTTCACCCGGATGCCGGCCTCGTCCACGGAAGCGGAGGTGGCGGTCAACGCGCTCTGTTCCAGGCGGCGCAGGGCATCCGTGAGGATGACTTTCTGCTCGGCGGCTACGCTCCTGCGGCGGATGTAGATGGACTTGATGTCCGCAAGCTCCGGTTCCACCGCGATATATTCCAGCAGCGTCTTCAGCCTGGTTTGTTTGAGCACCGGGAAACGCGAAGCGCCGTGGATGGCCCCGGAAGCGGCCACCATAATGGTCCTGCCCCGCGTGTCGGCCACAAACTCCACGCGGTCGCCGTCCGCAAGCTGAAGGCTGCGAAAGTCATGCAGGGTCACATAGACGTTGAACGGTTCGCCGTTGCGCATGCCGCCCACGCTGACGTGGGAAACGCCGTTCATGGGCAGGGCGTAGTTCAGCAGGTC
>NZ_DBMAFI010000134.1:0-2924 GCF_057864385.1 Bilophila sp.
CGAAAACAAGCCCCATGCCCAAGCCCAGCAGGGGGGCAAAAAGCAGGGTAGCGGCAAGGCTGTCGACGTGGCGCAGCTCCAAAGGCTGGCCCAGGGCGGTGGCAATGGATAGAATGATGACGGCGCAGACGAGCTGCGTTCCCCAGACCACGATGCACCGTGCAAGCATCAGGTCCAGTTCCGTCACCTGCGGGAAGGTCAGCAGCGCCTGGTTGGCGCTTACGGCCTTTACGCAACGGGAAATGGTGTCTCTGAACATATACCAGGGGATAAAACCGCAGAGGAGGAAGACCGCCATCCCCATGCCGTGGGGGGCGTGTGCGCCGAGGGACTCACGAAACAGCCAAAATACCCCGATATTGAACGCCGTTTGTATAATTGCCCAAAGGTATCCAAGCCGTGTATTGCCATACAGGGTATGCACCTCACGCAGGATAAGGGCGGTAATGACCCGGCCCTGTACGGTCAGGGCGGAGGAAACGGACGGCGCGGGAAAGGTGCCTGCATTCATTGCGGCATGCCCTCAAAGATGCTGGGGATGAAGCGCCATGTGCCGTTTTCCTTGCAAAGTGTGAGCTGGTAGCTCGCGGTTCCGCGCGTGACGCGGATCAAACGGCATTCGTTGCCCAGGCCGGAAAGGTAGAGTGGGCCAGCATCAAGCGTGGCCTGCCCAAAGGGGCTTTCGGCAAAGTATTGCGTGGAACCTTCGGGCAGGGCGGCCACCTGTTCGCCGAACGGCAACGCGGCGGGAGCCGCCTCCGGAACAGAGGCCGCCGGGACGGCGGATTCGCGCGCGGCGCAGCCGGAAAGCACGGCACAGAGGGCGAGGGAGAGAATCAGGCAGTGGCGCAGCATCATTCCACCCCCGCGCGCAGGCAGTCATGGACATTGAGGATGCCGACCGGCTTCCCTTCGCCGGTGACGAACAGCGACGTGATTTTGTTTTCCTGCATGATCCGCAATGCGGTCACGGCAAGCGTATCTTCACTGACTACGATAGGATCGGGATGCATGACCTGCTTTGCTTTCTTGTCCATGAGCGAAGGCCCCATATGGCGGCGCAGGTCGCCGTCGGTAATGATGCCCGCAAGCCGTTTTTTTTCGAGGATGCCCGCCACGCCGAACCCCTTGCCGGTCATCAGCATGAGCACTTCCGGCATGGGCGAGGACGCCGGAAGCAGGGGGAGTTCCTCGCCCGTGTGCATGATTTCCCTGACCGTCATCAGTTTGCGGCCGAGCGATCCACCCGGATGCCAGCGGTGGAATTCTTCGGGAGAACAGCCGCGCCGACGCATCAGCGTCAGGGCCAGCGCGTCGCCCAGAGCCATTTGCAGGGTGGTGGACGTGGTGGGGGCGCAGTCCAGCGGGTCGGCTTCCGGCACAAGCGGCAGCAAAAGGAGGTGCGCGGCGTTTTTGCCGAGCAGGCTGTCCGCGTTGCGCGTTACCCCTATCAGGGGGATGTCGCGCCGGGCCGCATACAGGATGATGTCCGAAAGCTCCGCCGTATTGCCGGAATTGGAAAAGGCCAGAACGGCATCGTCGGAGGCCAGCATCCCCAAGTCTCCATGGCTGGCTTCGCCCGGATGGATGAAATAGGCGGGGGAACCCGTGGAAGCCAGCGTTGCCGCCACCTTGCGGGCCACATGCCCGCTTTTGCCCATGCCCGTGACGGCAATTCTGCCGTTTATCCCGTACAGGCAATCCACAGCGCTGCAAAACGCTGCGTCCAGCCCGCGAGCCATCATGGTAAGGGCATGCGCTTCCTGTCGTAGTACGGCTGCGGCAAATCCCACTTCCTGAAAATCTTTCTTTTGTACCGTACTCATGCGCTGTGCTTTCTCCGGAAAACTGTTGCGGGATAAAAAGAGGCACGCCTTCAATCCCGCTGTATTCATAAAGGATCGATGCCCCTGCCAAAATCGACAGACACACTGTCGATTTTGGCTATGAAAAAATGAGGAGGTATGGAAATAACAGAGTAATTTTATAGGGAATTTTGATAAGCGCAGAGTGAAAACTTTTTTCTTCGAGGGATGATATTGCCAAAACAGCCATTAGAATGTATTGATTTCCAAGGCTTCATCGACAGTGTGTCTGTCGATGAGCCTCTCATTTGGAGTCAAAGACAGGCAAGACAAAGCCGTTTTTATCCAAGGCCGGCCAACAGCTCGGTTCTCCCTTCCTTTTTGTCATTTTTGATTCTTTTTATTCTCTTGTTCTCTGCCTCAAAACGCGGCTGTGTTCAGGCAGCCTTTTTGCCTATGCCCTACGCGGTATCGGAGGGTTGGTTTTCCTGCGTGCGTTTTCATTGTCATGCCTGGCAAGATAGGCACTCACAGTCTGGGCTGCCGCCACCAGCGATGCCTGCCCCAGATGGGCGTATCGCATGGTGGTTCTGGGATCGCCGTGCCCCAGCAGCTTTTGCACCTCATAGAGCGAGTGCCCGGCATTGACCAGAAAAGAGGCGAAGGTATGCCGCAAATCGTGGATGCGCACGTCGGCAAGCCCCAATTCCCGCCGGATCCTGTTCCAAAACAGATAGAGAGCGGAAAGCGGCTTTCCCGGAGCATGTCCGGGGAACAGCCACGGGAGCCCTTGCTGGCGCGGGATGGAGCGAATGACTGCGATGGCTTCGTCTGAGAGGGGGATATGGCGCGGCTTGCCGGACTTGGACAAGGGCACGACGAGCAGCCGCAAATCCAGACGGACATGTTCCCAGCGGGCCTT
The DNA here is from genome assembly GCF_057864385.1 of Bilophila sp. Taxonomy (NCBI): domain Bacteria; kingdom Pseudomonadati; phylum Thermodesulfobacteriota; class Desulfovibrionia; order Desulfovibrionales; family Desulfovibrionaceae; genus Bilophila; species Bilophila sp. Next base: position 2,728 of record NZ_DBMAFI010000134.1, read on the forward strand.
GAGGATTTCGCTCTTGCGCGCGCCGGTCAGCAAAAGCAGCCGGAGGGCAACGGCCTCTGGATGGTCGCTTTTTTCCAGCGCCCGCATGAGCCGCCACGCTTCGTCCCGCGTGAGGTAGCGCTCCCGCTGCGTGCGTATTTTGAAAGGGGATACGCCCATGCAGGGAGACTGGCCTGCGGACAAAACGCCGCGTATCT
>NZ_DBMAFI010000135.1:0-2552 GCF_057864385.1 Bilophila sp.
GGGTTTGGGAGGGGCGGGGAAACCTTTCTCCAGAAAGGTTTCCCCGCCCCTCCCAATCTTCCCTTCCCCTCTTCCCTACACCAGCCCCCTGCGGGCGGCGATGAGCTCGGCTACGATGGAGACGGCGATTTCCTCAGGAGTCTCGGCACCGATTTCGAGCCCGATGGGGCTGTGGACGCGTCCGAAATCGCCTTCGGAGAAGCCCTCCGAGCGCAGAAAACTGTAGATGCCGTCACGCTTGCGCTTGCTCCCGATCATGCCGACATAGTGGGCTGTCGTGTGCATGGCTTGGGAGAGGCATTCCCTGTCGTGGCTGTGCCCTCGTGTGGCGATGACGATATAGTGTTCCGGCCCGATGCCGCAGGTTTCGGCAAGCCCCCTAAATTCAGGCAGGACGTGGACGGCGCGGGCAAAGGGAAAACGCGCCGGGGAAGCATATTCCTCGCGGTCGTCAACGGCAATGACCTCAAAACCGACTTCATGGGCCAGCCTGCCTGTGGCAAGGGAAACATGCCCGCCGCCGCAGAGTACGACGACGCCTTGATGGATCAGCGGCTCGACATAGACGCGCCTGCCGTCAAGATCGATGCAGGCCGCGCTGTTGCTCCTGACCTGCGCCAGAACGGGCGGGGGCAGGGCGGAGGCGTCCGTGTGGAAGCTGCGCTGAGGCGAGGCGGGGTTGGTAATGTCCACAAGCCAGACCCCGAAGGCGGCCCGGCTGCGGCACTCCGCCGCTTGGCGGAAGGCCGGAAGCTGTTCGGGCGTGAGCCGCTCCACGAGAATATCCACGATGCCGCCGCAGATCATATCGGCATCCGGCGTGAACCCGGTCATGTCGAAATGCATCAGGTGGGCGGCTCCCGTTTTACGGACAGGGAGACATGCCGCCAGCACGTCGGATTCGACCTGCCCGCCGCCGATGGTTCCAAGCACGGACAAATCCCGCGTGACCAGCATCTGCGCTCCCGCGTGGCGCGGGGCGGAACCGGATCGCTCAATGATCGTGGCGAGGGCTAGAAACTCTCCCTGTTCAAGATGCTGAGCAATGTCGTTTTCCAGCTTCATGCAAACCGCCTCACAGTGGAAATTCATTTCCGCAAGTTTCCTAGGGCGTGTCGTCAATTAGATATAATTTATTGAAGCTATTTAACTATTTTTCGAGTTGTAAAAATATTTTTTAATAATTTCAAATGATTACATATATAAAGACAATACAGCCTAGAGAATCTTGCGGATCAATATATGTTTTACGGTGCATGATGCTACACGCTCTTGCCGGGCGGATCAAGGCGAAGCGTGATTTGGCGGAATGTACTCTGTAAGGAAGGAGCAAGCTGCCCCCTCAATGTGATTGCTTTCGGAAACAGGAGAAACGATACACCCTGCCATACAATATGATTGATATATTGGATGATTGATATATTGGATGGTTGATATATTGGGCTCCGTTATGGGGTGTAATTGTTTTTGTCTCGACAATGTCTCAACAACATATTGAAGACACAGCTTTTTTATCCTATTCCTTGGGCTGTCTTCATAACTGAGCAATTTTGGGGGCTGCACCATAGAAAACGGTTGATGCTTTTTTCCTTGAAATTCCAAAGAAATAACCAATAAAAAGCCCCAATCATGGAGCCCATCAGAGGAATAATTGGAGAAAAATATATATTTTCAGTAGGCTCTTTATAGTATGTGGTTGTTTCTCATCTCCACAGTGTGGTGGAAAATACAGCCTTTTTTCCGGTTTTCCCCTTGGCGGGAGCTAGGGCTAGGGCATTTTTCTGGTTATCCCTTTGGAACTTCAAGAAAAAAACATCAATCGCTTCCTGTGACACAGCCCTTGGAATCCAAGGAATAAAACATGGCCCCGTCATAGTGTGTGGTTGTTTCATCTTCACAGTACGGTGAAAATAGAGCCTTTTTATCCCGTTTTCCTTTTAGCGGAAGGCTGTGTCATAGAAAACGGTTGATGCTTTATTTCCTTGAAATTCCAAAGAAATAACCAATGAAATCCCCCAATACAGAGCCCACCAGCGGAAAATTTGAAAATATTATATATTTTCAGTATATTACTGAAACAAAAACAACCATATACTATGACAGAGCCTAGCGGAATCCATGCCTAAGGTATTTTGTCGGTTATTCCTTTGGAATTTTAAGGAAAAAAGCACTAGGCCGCGTCATTATTTTATATAATTATTTGAAACTATTAAATAGTCTTTTATGGATTTAAATAGTTCAATAATTTCAAATAGTATAGCCAATTGTCGACACAGCCTAACTGTTTTTTATGACACAGCCTAAAACATCAGCCGGTTATAACGGCAGAGCCAAACGATATGTTCCCACATGGAAAGAAAACCGTTTGGCCCGCACAGCTGACAACAGGGATTCGATAAGCACGAAAGTCTTTGAAGGGGAAGGGGGAGAGGTTTGGAGAGGGGGAAGGGGGAACTTTCTCCAGAAAGTTTCCCCTTCCCCCTCTCCAATCCAATATCCTCTTCTCCCTTTCTCTCCAACCCCGCTTTCTCTAACCCCGCATGGCGAAGTTG
>NZ_DBMAFI010000136.1:0-2477 GCF_057864385.1 Bilophila sp.
TTTGCCGGAGGCTTCAACGGCAGCCTGACCGGGCGGGAAAACCTGCGCTTCACCAGCCGCATCTACGGTGCCGATATTCAGGAAGTGACGGAATTTGTGGAGGGTTTTACCGAGCTCGGCCCATACATGGACATGCCGGTGAAAACCTATTCATCGGGCATGCGCTCCAAGCTGGCTTTTGGCCTGAGCATGTCCATCGGCTTCGATTTCTATCTCATTGATGAGGCGTGGTCCGTGGGGGACGCCTCCTTCCGGGCCAAGGCGGAAAAGCTCTTTGAGGCGCGCAAGGCGCACGCGACGCTGGTTGTGGTATCGCACAACGTAGCCACCATCCGCAAGAACTGCGACAGCGCGGCCGTGCTGCACGATGGCCTGCTGACCGTATACGACAAGCTCAATGACGCCCTGCGCGTCTACACGGGGATTTGCCATGCCGGACGTTGAAAAGCCCGCCGCACAAGCCGCATCGGGCGCAAAGGCGGCTCCAGCAAAGCAGGAAGCGGACGTAAGGCCCGCTTCTCCCGCCGCATCTCCGAAAGCCAGGGAGCAAGCCGCGGCCCCTTCCGGCACGCAGGGAAAGCCTGCGCCGTCCGCGCCTGCCGCCTCAGGCAAGCCGGATCCGGTACCTCCAAAGCCCGCTGCCGCCCCAAAGCCGAATGCCGTGTCTGCGCCAAAGCCCCCCGTGCCGGCCGCACCCGTTGAACGTCCAGCGCCCCAGGCCGTCCCCCATTTGGCCCTGGCCTCGCACTCCGCTTCTACGGCGCCCGGCAGGATACGTTCCCGGCTTTCCCCGGCCATAAAAGCGGTACTGGCTGCCGTGCTGCTGCCCACCTTATTGTCTTTGCTGTACTTCGGCCTGTGGGCTTCGCCCATGTACATCGCCGAAGCCCGCTTTGCCGTGCGCGGGGCGGAAAACAGCGGCGCGGCCGGCGGCCTTGCCGCCCTGCTGCTGCCTTCCGGCGCTTCCGTGGGCGCGGACGCGCATATCGTTGCCGAGTACATCCAGTCCCCGGACATCATGGAGGCCATTGACGGAGAACTGCACATTTTCCGCCACTTCTCCAGCCGCGAGTATGACCTCATCAGCCGCCTTGCCGCTGACGCCACACGGGATGAGCGCCTTTCCTATTGGAATTGGGCGGTGAAACCCTCCTTTGACCCGGAAACCGGCGTCATCGCTTTGAGCGTCAGGGCTTATGACCCGGTTACGGCCCAAAAACTGGCGGAAGCCGTGCTGACCAAAAGCGAGGCCCTGGTCAACGCCATGAGCCGCCGCGCGCAGGACGACGCCATCGCCCTGGCCATGAGCGAGGTAAAAACGGCGGAACAACGGGTAAGTGCCGCGCAGGACGCCATGCGCGCCTTCCGGGATCGCAGCGGGATGCTGGACCCGGCCAGCACGGCGGGCGGGCTGCAAGGCATCGTCAGCCAACTGGAAGGCGAAGCCGTAAAAGTCCGTGCCGAAATCGCGGAAGCCTCCACCTATATGAGTAAGGACGCCCCGGCATTGGTGGGATTGCGTGCCCGGCTGGCGGCTGTGGAAAAACAGCTTGCCTCGGAAAAGCTGCGCCTGGCCGGGGAAGCCCGGCCCGACAGCCTGACTTCCGTGGCAGGGGAATATGAGGACTTGCAGACCGAAAGCGAGTTCGCCCGGCAGCAGCTCGTTTCGGCCATGACCTCGCTGGAAACCGCCCGCGTGAAGGCGGAGGCCAAGTCCCGTTATGTGGTGGCCTTCCAGATTCCGGTTCTGCCGGACGAATCCCTGTATCCCCGCCCCTTCCTGTTTACGGCCTACGTCTTTGTCGGCGCCCTGGCGCTGGTAGGGCTCTGCTCCCTGATTATAGCCGCCGTGCGCGAGCACGCCGGGTTTTAGGATAGATGATGAACGCAAGACTGTTGGAAAAGCGGGGTTCCGCCCCGTACCCCGCCGGGGGGAATGATTCCCCCCGAACCCCCTCGATAACGTGGTTCCTTATTGTTCTGTCCCTCGTGTTGTCGGTTCCGGCTTACGCTGCGGAAGAGCCGCGCCAGAACGGTTCTTCCTACGGCGGCAGCCTGGGCAAATCCGGCAACCCCAGCCCCGGCGGGAGCGGAGGCATTCAGGGCACGCCTTCAACCCGTCCCCCGTCCTATCTGCCGGGCGGCTATCAGCGGGAAGCCCATCAGTACGGGCAAAGCTCCGGCTACTGGCAGGAAGAGCGCCAGCGCCAGACCATGCCGGGCCTGCCCGCCTGGGCCCAGGATACCTATCGCCCGGATATGGCGATGGGACTGCAGCCTTTCGGGGCGAACCTGTTCCGGGGCAACTTCGCCTCCACCTACGGCAACGGCATGAACGACGACTACGTGATTCTGCCCGGTGACAGAATCACCGTGCGCGTCTGGGGCGCGAGAAGCTACGACGACGTGCTGTTCGTAGACCAGCAGGGCAACATCTTTCTGCCGGAGGTCGGCCCGGTGCGGGTGGCAGGCCTGAC
>NZ_DBMAFI010000137.1:0-2285 GCF_057864385.1 Bilophila sp.
GGGCCGGAGCGCATGGAAAGGCTCTGCGCAGCCTTCGGGGGGCTCCGGGTGACGCTTCCGAACAGGCGCAAGGGCGAGCCGTTCAAGGACAGGATCGTCCGTATGTTGGAAACCGGGAAGTCGCCGGGACGTCGCCGGGACGTATTGCCCTCGAACTCGGCGTAACGGAACGCTATGTGCGCATCCTCGCCCGGCAGGTAAAGGAACAGCCCAAGCCGCAGGTGCAGCTCAGGCTGTGGTGATGAGATTGACTATCTGTGTATATGGATATACCGTATATCCATAAGAGGAGGATAGCCATGAACACCGCTACTGTTTCCAAGTGGGGCAACAGCCTTGCATTGAGAATCCCGAAGGGCGTGCTTGAAGAGAGCAACCTCAGGGAAGGGGACTCCGTCAACATCGAATTGGTGAATGGTGTCATTACCCTGAGAAAAGTCCGCAAGGTCAAGCGGTATGCCCTGGAAGAGGTGCTGGATAGTTTTCAGTCGGCTCAGGAGCATCCTGAGGTTGATTGGGGGGCTGATGTGGGCGGGGAACGCCTTGAAGCCGAATTCGTGGGGAAGGCTGGCCAATGAGCGTACAGAAAGGAGAGCTGATCTGGGTGGATTTTGATCCCACCAGAGGGCATGAACAGCAAAAACGGCGTCCCGCCATAGTCGTATCCGCCAGTACATTTAACGATCGTATGGGTGGAATTGTATGGGTGCTTCCTATTACTTCCAAGAAGAAAGGAAGGCCGGATGAGATTGCCCTCCCTGAGGGGCTTCCGGTTAGGGGCGTCTTGCTGCTCTCACAGTTGCGGGCGCTGGATATTGCAGCAAGAGGGTTCGAGCGCATTGGCATGGTGCCTGACGAGTTTATGGATGATGAGGTTTCGGGGCGTTTGATCGCTGTTCTCGAAGGCTGAATTGCATAATTATGCACCCTGGGGACGGGATATTTCTGCATCCTGTCTTTTTTTGTGCCCGGATGATGCGCGGCGCGATAACACAGCCGCCAGCGGCGTGATAACTTCGACAAAAATCAAATTGCAGATTTTGCAATAAAATTTCAGACCGTGTCCCAGAGTGTTTCGGAGTGGCTCGGGTTATCTCGCCGCTGGCCTCTAGTTATCTTGTCGTTGATCACCCGGAACCCACCGGAATCAGTTCAGGGTGCCTCCTCACGCCTCACCGTGGTACAGTGGACGCAGGAGGATTTTTTTATGGCTGTTCTTCCCTTGCGCCATTTCTCCCCGGTCGAATTCCGCTGCAAGTGCGGGTGCGGCGCGGGCATGGAGAAGATGGACGCCGACCTGCTCCAGATGCTTGATGAGGCCCGCGATTTGGCGGGCATCCCGTTCCCCCTTTCTTCCGCCTACCGCTGTCCGAAGCACAACAAGGCGGTCGGCGGCGTGCCCACCTCCGCCCATACGCGAGGTTACGCCGTGGACATCCGCTGTGTTGATTCCCATTCCCGTTTCGCCATCCTTCAAGCGTTGCTTGAAGCCGGGTTCCGGCGCATCGAGCTGGCCCCGACGTGGATTCATGTGGACAACGATCCGGACAAGCCGCGCGACGTGGCGCTCTACCAACAGGGAGGCAAATACTGATGGAACAGACCGTGATTGATTTCCTTTTTTCGACACTGGCAAGCCTTGCCGCGCAGTACCCCGAAGCCTCGTGGATCGTCACCGCCGTCGCCGTGTTCATGTCCCTGTGCAGTGTGGCTGCCGTCGCGACCATCTGGCTTCCCGTGCCCAAAGAAACGTCCGGGGCCTATGCCGTCTTCTATCGCTGGGCGCACGCCCTTGCCGCGCATTTCGGGCAGAACAAGGGCGCCGTGGCGGACGGCAAGTCCGAAACCGTGCGGGCCGAAGTCAGAGCCGTGACGGGGAAGTGATGTGCGGGCCGTCCTTGAGTTCCTCGCCTCTCTCGTCGAGCTCCTCAAGCTGTGGCTTCGCCAAAAGTATGGCGAACGCCGCGAGGCTGATCGCGCTGCTGTTTGTGATGACGCCGGCGGCGAGTGGGTGCGCTCGATGGGCGGAACCGACCGCCGCGACAAGCCCGGCCCCCTTGACGCCGGGGGCGGTCGTGACGGGTGAGTGGTCCTACACCTACCGGGGCGAGACGTTCACCGAGCCCGGCGAATGGGTACACCTGCCCGCTGGCGAGGCCGGGAACCTGCTCCTGTGGATTAAGAGCGTTGAGGAGGCGCAATGAGCGACGATGTGCAGCTTGTCCGTGAAATCGGGGAAGTGAAGGCCGAACTTTCCGGGCTCAAGGCCGAAGTCGCGGGCACCA
>NZ_DBMAFI010000138.1:0-2248 GCF_057864385.1 Bilophila sp.
ATGCCCGTATGATCCACGACCAGAGAGAGCGGCTGCGCCCCCTTGCAGCCAAGGCCAAGGGAGCGCAGGAAGCCGTCCTCAAGCGCGATGTAGGGGAGGTTATGTTGAGCGGCGTAGCGACGGGCCTTGTCCGCTGTGGGCTTGTGGCCCCAGCCAGCAATCAGCATTTCTCCCCTTGAAGCTTCTTGCTTTAGGAAAGGCCTGACCGCTTGGTTGCGTTTGAGGGAACGGGAGAAGAATTTCAGCATTACGTTATGTCCGTACTCCCCTTACATCAGAGAGAGCTGCTGAAGTTTTTCCCGCAGCGCTGCACGCAGCGACTCGTCCCGAAGGCCAAAAAAGATATTGGCGCAAAGGTAGTCCACCCAGTCACCCGCGTCGAAACGAGTTCCTTTCATGCGTACGGCCAGCATGCCACGATCTTTAGCCAGCGCCGCCAAGGAATCGGTAAGCTGAAGTTCCCCTCCATATCCCGGTTCGCTGTTGCTCAAATAGTTGAATAGATCTGGCGGCAATACGTAACGTCCTACAATGGCAAGTCTGGCGTCCGTCGTTCCGACGGCTGGCTTTTCCACCATCTCGGAAATCCGAAATACCCCATCCGCGATCTCATCGCCTTTCACCATGCCATATCTGTTAATCCGATCGGCAGGGACTTCCATCACTCCCACTACTGGCATGTTGTATTTTTCAGCCGTCTGAACCAGCTGTTCGAGCCCCGCGCCATCCCCCGTGATGAAGTCGTCTCCCACCATAACGGCAAAAGGCTCATTCCCCACGACCGCACGGGCACACGAAACGGCATGGCCGAGGCCAAGCTGTTTTTTCTGGCGTACTTCTATGACATCAATCATCTCCGCCGTATCTCTTACTTTGTGGAGTAGCGCCGTTTTTCCGGCCTTTGCCAGCACTTCTTCCAACTGAAGATTATAATCGAAATGATCCCCAATGACGGCCTTGCTTCTGCTGGTCACAAACACGACGTCGCGTATTCCCGCCCTCACGGCTTCTTCCACAACATGCTGAATGACGGGCTTGTCATAAATAGGCAACATTTCCTTGGGGATATTTTTGCTTGCTGGAAGTGAACGCGTTCCCCATCCCGCCACGGGAATAACCACCTTGCGAACCCTCACTCTTGCCTCCTCCCTTTTTCTTTCCGCCTGCGCAGAGTTCCCAATTGTATTTAAGATGGTATCTCAATGAATTATAGGGCCGTTTTTATCGGATTAATACGAGTTTCAAACACGTGAAGCGCGTCGGCAATAGCCTTGTCCATATCCCAGTAGCGGTACGCACCAAGGCGGCCGCCAAGGATGAGATTCGGCGTTTTTGCCGCCTCTTCCGCGTATTTCGCATACATCTCCGTGTTGCGCGTGTTGTTCACGGGATAATAGGCTTCGTCGCCTTTTTTGTAGGTTTTGGAGTATTCGCGGCAGATGACTGTCTTGTTCAGCGCAAAAGGCTCCTTGCGCTCCGGGTGATAGTGTTTGAATTCATGCAGACGAGTGAAAGGCACTTCCACGTCCGCATAGTTCATCACTGTAGTTCCCTGATAGTCCTGCACAGGCAGTGTTTCCCATTCAAAGCGCAGGGAGCGCCATTCAAGTTCTCCATATTTGTACTGGAAGAGCTGATCCGGCATACCGGTGTAAATCACCGTGCAGTCGGCGGGAATCTGCGACTTGATGCTCTCGTACTCGCAGTTCAGCTTCACCGTGATGAGCGGATTGTCCAACATGCGTTTGAAGATGCTGAAGTAACCGTCTTTCGGCACTCCCTGCCATGTATCATTGAAATAGTTGGCGTTATAGGTTGTGCGGAACGGAAGGCGGCTGATGATGGACGCGGGCAGCTCCCGTGGGTCATGTTCCCACTGTTTGTGGGTATAGCCCTTGATGAACGCCTCATATAAGGGGCGGCCGATCAAGGAAATAGCCTTTTCTTCCAGATTCTTTGGCTCTGCAATGTGGTCGCGGGCTATTTCCGCTTCTAGGAACGCCGCAGCCTCCGCAGGCCGGAAGTTTTTGTCATAAAAGGCATTAATGGTGCTCAGGTTGATGGGCATGGTATAGGCCTTGCCCTGATAGGTGATGAACACCTTGTGCTGATAGCTGGTGAACTCGCCGAACTTGTTGATATACTCCCACACCTGCGGAAGCGAGGTATGGAAGATGTGCGAGCCGTAGCGATGGCACTCTATGCCCGTCTCCCCATCCAACGAGGAGTGGCAGTTGCCGCCGATATG